>JBALXG010000407.1:0-3160 GCA_036961055.1 Leeuwenhoekiella sp.
TGTGCGGTTAAATCAAATTGTACCGGCACTACAGAAACATAGCCGTTTGCAAGAGCCCATTCATCTGTATCTTCTCCCTTATCTTCATTTACAAAAGCACCGCTTAACCAGTAATAATCTCTTCCCTGCGGATTTGTACGTTTGTCAAAATCTTCAACCCACTGCGCATTTGCCTGACGGCATATTTTAATACCCTTAATATCTTTTGCAGGTAATTTAGGAATATTTACGTTGAGAACTATTCCTTTTGCAAGTCCGTTTTTTAATACATTTCGGGTGATATTTTCAACAAATTTTGAGCAATGATCAAAATTTGCTTCCAGGGAATAATCAAGAAGTGAAAACCCTATTGCTGGTATTCCCTCAACTCCGGCTTCTACGGCAGCGCTCATCGTACCAGAATAAATAACGTTTATTGAGGAGTTCGATCCGTGATTGATGCCGCTTACACACAAGTCTGGTTTTTTATCCATTATTTCCTGCGTAGCAATCTTAACACAATCTGCAGGTGTACCGGAGCAACTGAATTCTTTATGGGCAACATTTGCTCCCAGTTTTACAGGATCACAATAAATAGTGTCATTAACTGTTATAGCATGACCCATACCACTCTGTGGACTGTCTGGCGCAACAACAATAACATTTCCTATACTTTTCATTATTTTGATGAGTGCGCGTATGCCGGGAGCAGTTATGCCATCATCATTAGTCACTAAAATAAGAGGCTTTTTTCTAACCATAAAGATTTTGGTTTATCTGTGCTAAAAATACTAAATTACCCTGCCATACGGCAGCATTTGGTTTAACAAATAATTAGTAGCGATTAAAGCGTATGGCACGATTTTTAATGTAGATTGCTATAAAAGAATGAAAATGCGAAGTGTTATGATGAAAAATTTTAAGGTTCTGGTTCTTGCCCTTCTTTTGGCAGCAGCCTCTTGTAGTTTTACTACTAATGATCCTGACCCCGGAAAAGATAAATTACTAATAAGCCTTATATCATATGTTTTAGAAAAGGGACATTATGATGCAAAAGAATTTAATGACGAGTTTTCTGAAGCAGTTTACAAAGATTATCTAGCGTCACTTGATCCTCTTAAACGTTATTTTTTACAAAGCGATATAGATGAATTTGATGCTTATAAAGATAAAATAGACGATGAGATAAGAGATGAAGACATCACTTTCTTTGATCTTACTTATGGTAGATTGCGCCAGAGAATGGAAGAGGCCAAAGGACTTTATGCTGAAGTTTTAGAAGAACCTTTTGATTATTCTGAAGAAGAAAATATAGATACAGATTATGAAAATCTGACCTATGCTAAAGACCGTAAAGAATTAAAAGAAAACTGGAGAACACAGTTAAAATTTAATACCATAGGTTCTTATTTTGATACTCAGGAAGAAGAAGCTAAAAAAGTTAAAGAAGACGCTTCATACGCTGTTAAATCTGCAGACTCGATCGAGAAAGAATCCAGAGAAGCTACTAAAAGTTCGCTAAAAGAATATTTTGAATTTGCAGATGAACTTGAGCGTAAAGATTATTTTTCGGTTTATATAAATTCTATTGTTGAAGAATTTGATCCTCATACTTATTATTTAGCTCCTGTTGATAAAGACCGTTTTGACATGCAAATGAGCGGACAGTTTCAGGGAATTGGAGCACGTTTACAGAAAAAGAATAATGAAGTACGTGTTACCGAAATTATCTCAGGAGGTCCTGCATGGAGAGGAGAAGAACTTGAAGAAGGAGATGTTATACTTAAAGTAAAACAACAAGATGATGAAGCAGCCACTAGTATTGTAGGTATGAGACTTGATGATGCTGTTGAGCTAATAAAAGGACCTAAAGGTACTCAGGTAACTCTTAATGTTAAGAAAAAAATTGACGGAGGTATCAAAAATATTACAATCACTCGTGATGTTGTTGAGCTTGAAGAAACCTACGCTAAAACTTCAATGGTTGAAAAAGATAATAGAAAATATGGAATTATAAATCTTCCTAAGTTCTATTTTGATATGCAGAATGCAAAAGAGCGTAATGCCGCAACAGATGTTAAGAAAGAAATTGAACGTTTAAAAGAACAAAATGCTGAAGGGATCGTAATTGATTTGCGAAATAATGGTGGAGGTTCTCTGTCTACAGTTGTTGATATTGCAGGTCTTTTTATTAAAGATGGTCCTGTGGTTCAGGTAAAATCAAACGGTGAAAATAGCGAAGTACTTAGTGATAAAGACGATGAGATTTTATGGGACGGGCCATTAGTGATTCTTGTAAATGAGATATCTGCTTCCGCAAGTGAAATTCTCGCTGCTGCAATGCAGGATTACAAACGTGCAGTAATCATAGGTAGTAAACAAACTTATGGTAAAGGTACTGTGCAGAATGTCTATGACCTTAATCGCTGGTTACGTCAAAATGACCTAGGTGATATGGGCGCTCTCAAAATTACAACGCAGAAGTTTTACCGTATCAATGGTGGTTCAACACAACTTGAAGGAGTAAAAAGTGATGTTGTTGTGCCAGATCGCTATAGTTATATTGACATAGGAGAAAGAGATTTAGAAAATCCGCTTCCATGGGATAAAATTGAACCTGCAGATTATAAAGTTTGGGATGGCTATATTGACTATGATCAAACAATTAAGAGCAGTAAAGCGCGTATGGCAAAAAACAAACAATTGCAACTTATCGATGAGAATGCAAAATGGATAAAAAGCAAACAAGGTGATACAGTTTGGCCACTAAACTTAAAAGAATATGCAAGCAAAATGGCTGAAAATGAAAAAGAGGCAGAGAGCTTTAAAGGTTTAGATGATTATACAACCAATCTTACTTATAAATCACTTCCTTATGAAACTCAACTTTTTGAGCAGGATACTGTTTTGAAAAGTAAAAGAGACAGATGGCATGAAAGCTTAACAAAAGATGTTTATATGGAAGAAGCTGTAAATGTTTTAGAAGATTTAAAAGTTAATAATATTAAAAGAAGTAAGGTTGCAGACGTTAGGGATTGATTAACACCTTATGGCAGAACACGCAAATTCATTAACTCAACTGGCGCTCCAGAAATTCAAAAGAAATTTCTGGGGCGTTTTCAGTTTATTTTATATCGTTATATGCGGTCTTGTGGCTTTGTTTGCGTATCAATTAGCACCA
>JBALXG010000408.1:0-3155 GCA_036961055.1 Leeuwenhoekiella sp.
GACGGTGATCAAAAACAAAATTCTTTCCCTTAAACTTATTTTCCAGCTTCAGTTGTTCTACCTGCCTTGCGTATTCTATAATCCCGCCCTCAAGTTGATAAACCTGCTTAAAACCTTTATGTTTATAGTAAGCGCTGGCCTTTTCACATCGTATTCCGCCAGTGCAATACATCACAAGCTTTTTATCTTCTTTGTGATCTTTTAGATCTTCTTCAATTAAATCAAGCGAATCTCTAAAGGTATCTACATCTGGAGTAATTGCATTTTTAAAATGACCTATTTCGCTTTCATAATGATTGCGCATATCAACCAGAATGGTGTTTTCATCTTCTATGAGATCATTAAAAGTCTGCGCATCTAAGTGAATACCTTTATTTGTAACATCAAAAGTATCGTCGCTCAATCCGTCTGCAACGATCTTATTGCGCACTTTAACTTTCAGCTTTAAAAAGGACTTTGCGTCGTGCTCAATCGCGATATTAAGACGTACATTTTTTAGAAAGTAAATTCCGTCAAGAAAATTTTTAAATGCTTCAAAATTGCGTGCAGGTAAAGAAAGCTGCGCGTTTATACCCTCGTGGGCGACATAAATTCTGCCCAAAACATTGAGTTGTTCCCAAGCTACAAAAAGGTGATTTCTAAAAAGGTGCGGATTTCCAATTTTTGCATATTGGTAAAAAGAAAGAGTCAAACGGTCTTCGCCGGCTTCATCTATAAGTGACGCTCTTTCTTTTGCACTTAATTTATTGTACAGTTGCATGCTATACTTATTTTAAGTTAAAAAGTGGGGCAAAAATACCATTTTTCAAAAGTTTTGACAAGTGCCAAAAAAAATGCCCTATCTACTCGATAAGGCATTTTTTCTTGAACGGCTAATTCAATGTTATTAATTTAGGTTTTTTTAAAACACTTCAATCGCTAACCGCCGTCCAATCTGTAATTGCAACTGGCAGAACTATATATTAAGCCCTGTCGCCGGCAATAAATTATTTTAATTTTCAACATCATAGCTGAAACTTTCTAAATAAGATGACATTTATTTAAAAAGGTTGCGCCTAAAGAAGTTAAAACTATTTTGGGAGTCTCATGAAATGCAATCTTCATTGTATCGCTTAAAAAGATGTGGTACTTTAGCATTTTATAAAAAATTTGAGAAAGAAAGACTATGAGCAAAGACAAAGATGATAAATTAAAGGCCTTAAAACTTACATTAGATAAACTTGATAAGACCTATGGTAAGGGCGCTGTGATGAAAATGGGCGACAGGGCAATTGTTGAGGTTGAGGCAATCTCAACAGGATCATTAGGCCTTGATATCGCTTTAGGAGTAGGTGGTTATCCTAAAGGCCGTGTTGTTGAAATTTATGGCCCGGAGTCATCAGGTAAAACAACTTTAACTTTACATGCGATCGCACAGGCTCAAAAAGCTGGTGGTATTGCCGCTTTTATTGATGCAGAACACGCTTTTGATCGTTTTTATGCTGAAAAACTGGGCGTTGATATAGAAAATCTTATTATCTCTCAGCCAGATAATGGCGAGCAAGCTTTAGAAATTACGGATAACTTAATACGTTCAGGAGCTATTGACATTATTGTAATAGATTCTGTGGCTGCACTTACGCCTAAAAGTGAAATAGAAGGTGAAATGGGAGACTCAAAAATGGGTCTGCATGCACGCTTAATGTCACAGGCGCTTAGAAAACTTACCGGTTCTATAAGTAAAACCAACTGTACTGTTATATTTATTAACCAGTTGCGAGAGAAAATAGGTGTAATGTTTGGTAATCCTGAAACTACCACTGGTGGTAACGCATTAAAATTTTATGCTTCGGTGAGATTAGACATACGTCGTTCTACCCAGATAAAAGATAGTGCCGGTAATGTACAGGGTAATAAAACCCGCGTTAAAGTGGTAAAAAATAAAGTTGCGCCACCATTTCGTATGGCAGAATTTGATATCATGTATGGTGAGGGAATTTCAAAAATAGGTGAGATTATAGATATAGGCGTAGACTACGAAATCGTAAAGAAAAGCGGCTCATGGTTTAGCTATCAGGACACAAAATTGGGACAAGGTAGAGATGCCGTAAAAGCGATCTTAAAAGACAATCCTGATCTTATGGAAGAACTTGAAGTAAAAATTAAAGAAGCCATAAAAATAGCTAATAGCTAGAAAGAATATATTTTTAGCAAAACGCAACCTTTTTCATATTTCGGCATCTTTAATAAAAGTTAAAGCTAGAAATATGAAAAAGGTTTTTTTATTTATGGGTCTTTTAGGTCTAATAACAAGTTGCTCAGTAGATGATGATAACAGGCAACAATTTAGATATGAAGTTGTACCGGTAGAAGATGTAACATTGCCAGACTCATTGGTTTTGGGTCAGACGTACGAGATCCCGGTGAGCTTTGTAAAGCCTACAGCTTGTTATTACTTTGAAGGTTTTGATTATCAAAGACAAGATAGTACAAGATATGTTGCCGTTGTAAACCGTGTGCTTGATGACACTGCCTGCGCTGATACAGATGTAACAACAGACCCTACTGAAGAAATTCTGGATTTTGAAGTTTTATATACATATGACTATGTATTTAAATTCTATCAGGGCAATGATTCTAATGACGAGCCTATATATCTCACTAAAGTAGTGCCGGTAAAGCATTAATAATTAACAAAAAACCGTTGAGTCTGGACCAACTCATAAGTGATTGTCAAAAACAAAAACCTAAGGCTCAAGAACAATTGTACAGGCATTATGCAAGTACTTTATTTTCTGTGTCCCTTAAGTATTCCCGCAGTTATGCTGAGGCAGAAGATAATTTGCATGATGCGTTTATCGTAATATTTAAAAAAATAGGTCAATATAGTTTTAAAGGTTCTTTTGAGGGCTGGTTAAAGCGCATTGTCATCAATATAACTTTACAGCGATATCGCAAGCCAGATGTTTTTGATATTGTACATGAAGAAAATATTGTAAATGCAGAAGTTGAGATAGAAGATGATAATATAAGTCTTGATTTTCTGCTTAAAATAATTCAGGAGTTACCAGACAGATATAGACTTGTATATAACCTGTACGCTTTAGATGGGTATTCACATAAAGAAATAGGGAATATGCTTGACATCTCTGAAGGAACTTCAAAATCAAATCTTG
>JBALXG010000409.1:0-3147 GCA_036961055.1 Leeuwenhoekiella sp.
ATATAATCTTCAGTATAATTATGTCGGGAGTTTTCTATTATTAACTCATCAACTTTCGGCGTTACATTCTTAAATGAAAAAGCCATTAATGAGCGTTTTTCATCGCTTTCAGGAGTGCCTTTTACGCGGGTGATTTTTAGTGGAAATAAACCGGATTTTTCGGCTAAAAAGGTGAATTCTTCTTCTCGCTTTCGCGGAAGCACAACACAAAAAATACCTTCATCAGCTAATAATTTATGCACCGCACCAATTATCAGCTCAAAAGGCATAGAATCGTCAAATCTGGCCTGATTTCTGGCTACCGATTCTGTTTTTTGATCTTCATTAAAAAATGGCGGATTGCAGGTTATGAGATCATATTTGTCTTCAATTTCGGTAGCAAATTCATATAAATGGGCGTGATAGCAAAACAAGCGATCACCCCAGTTAGAATTTTCAAAATTAGAAACCGCCTGCTCATAAGCATCTTCGTCTAACTCAAGCGCGTCTATAGTTTGGGCATCACAGCGCTGTGCTAGCATAAGTGCAATAACGCCGGTTCCCGTACCAATATCCAGAATAGAGTCAGGATATCTTTCAAGATTTGCCCAGGCACCCAGCAAAACGCCGTCTGTACCTATTTTCATCGCGCAGCGATCCTGCTCAACAGCAAAGGCTTTAAACTTAAAGGGTTTAGACATTAATAAATCTTACTGTTTACTGAGCTATTAATGTTTTTAGCTTAGGTAAGATTTCATCTTTGGTAAAAAAACCTTTGCTTAAAACTTCAATTTTGTCGCCTTGCTTTAATATAAGAGAAGGGAAGGTTTTGGCAATTTTTGCTTCCTTAAACGTAGCTGAGGTTTTAGCGAGATTCTCTTTGGTCAACCAGTTTTTAGCAAAATCTTCTGTAGAAATATCTAGTTTTTTTAGAATTGCGGTATAGGTTTCTAATTTGTCAAGTCGTTTTCCGTCTTTAAAAAGAGCGCTTTCTACCTCTCTTGCAAAAGTTATTGTTTTTTTAGGATCCATCTCATTTACCAGTACAATCGCCGCACCGGGCTCAACACTACTAAATGTATAAGAAGGATCTGAAGCAAGGTCGTAATAACCAGTGCCAATGTTTGCGCCGGTTCTGGCCAGCATTCCCGGAAGATGATTTGTGATAGATTCAAAATAAGACTGGCCGCCTTGTGGTGCTTCATCACCAATCCACATGCCGCCTACTTTTAAATGAATATCCATTTTGCCGTCAAGGGCTTTTTCAATTTCTTCAATATTTCCACTGTTTGCATAACACCAGCTACATTGCGGATCCATCACATAAATAAGTTCGGCTTTTTCAGTTTGCGCGTTTCCTAAAAAGCTCAGGGCGAAAAGAAAAACGGGTAGTATAAATTTTATATTTTTCATGATTTTTATTTTAAATCGATTCTAGTCATTTGTGCCCGGTAAAGGTCGTCTGTTGCCTGTAATAATTTTTTCTTAAGAATTGGGCTAAAATCGGGGTGCGAAGTTAGAAAGTTTTGCAGAATATCGTACGCTTCTTTGCTTGAATAATTACCTATCGTGCTATTTAACCAAGCTTTAGGAAAGAAAATATCTCCCGTACGCTGAATTTCTTCTACAAGATCAAGAGAAAGTTGTAAATGTTTAATTGCAGTTTGTTGCCTTAAGGGATGATTTATAAGATTTGCGGCAGATAAAACCCACGATTCTTTCTCTCTGTTTTTCTCATCTTTAAAAGAATCAAAAAATTCATCTCTTACATTTTCATCAGCAGACAAGGCCGGAAGCAAAAAATGAAACCGTTTCTTTTTATCAGGATTTGAGATAGAATCTTCAGTTTGTTGTAGAATCTCCTTGGTTTTAGGATGTTGGTAAACTGCAAGATCCATCGCCATTGCTGTAAAATCGTCCTCATTTAGTCTTAAATCGGCTATTTCAGTGTCTTTTTTCCATATTTTATAAAGCCTTTCTTTTCCTTCATCAGAATAAGCGACGTTACTAAAAACATTAAAAAGAGTCTTTTTTATGTTTGGTTTTAAGTTGGTTTGCAGGTTATTGTATGCTAAATCTTCAAGTTCTTTTTGCTGATCGTCGCGTTCAGTAGGCGTGAGGAAATGCCAAAAAACATTCTGCAATTCACCAGAAATCAAATTCATTATAAATTCATTTTTCTCGTTTTTTAATCCTTCTTCAAGCAATTTAAATTCTGCAATGGCGGTAATTCCTCCATTTAACGTTTTCTCATAACTGTTTATATAGCTGTAAGCCCTTGCAACATCATCTTCAATTTTTGGAATTTGCATCAGCGTATTTTCTTCAAGCGGAAAAACACCATAACCCAAACCATCGTAATTATAGATTATACTTTCAGGTTTTGGTAAGCCTTCAATTTCTTTAATTTGTGCTTTATTATCGGTTATATTAATAGTGAAAATCTTGGTAGAATTGGGGTAAATTAAGCCGATTTTAAAAGTTTGTGGCCAGATTTTGTCTGAACCATCTTCGGCTTGTTGAAGGATTTCAAATGAAGAAATGCCCTTCTCATCATATTTAATTTCGTCAGAAAAAACAGGTCTTCCACTTTGATTCACCCAAACATCACTCCACTTTTTCATATCAATGGGCGTTTTTGCATCGAGTATTTCTACCAGATCATTCCACACCGCATTGTCATACGCATAGGTTTTTATGTATTCTTGTATGCCTTCGCGAAATTTTTCTTTACCTACCGCAAGCTCCAGCTGGCGCATCATAATGGGCGCTTTGTTATAAATAATATTGCCATAAAGTGAACCGGCATCTTTTAAATTTTCAAGCTTTTGCCTGATGGGATTTGTCCCGCGTGTGCGATCTTCACCATAAGCGCTGGGATAATGATTGAGCACAAAAAGCAGATCGTGGTTAATATTGGGAAACGCCGGATTTGCAATTTTATCTGCCATAAAGTTGGCAAAAACTTCTTTCATCCAGACGTCGTTAAACCACTGCATGGTCACCAGATCGCCAAACCACATATGCGAAGTCTCATGAGCTATGAGTTTACCGCGGCCTAGTTTCTGACTTTCGGTGGCGGTGTGATCAAGAAAAAGGGAAGATTCCCGGTATTGAATCGCACCCACGTGTTCCATCCCGCCATACTGAAAAATAGGAATCGCCGCA
>JBALXG010000040.1:0-11460 GCA_036961055.1 Leeuwenhoekiella sp.
GTGAGGCAGTTGTAAATTATATGACACCTTTAGGGTTGCATCATATAATGAATACTGGTCATCATTATGGGCCGGGACCATGGGTAAGCAATCTTTCAAGACCAGAGTGGAATCCTGTTTACTATCATAAAGCAGATAGTTTAGGTGTAGGTTTTGACCGCTCTAATGAGGGTAGTAATGCCACAGCGCAATATGCAGATGAGGTTGCAAAAAAGTTTAATAATGTAAATACTACTCCTGAAAATCTTCTTTTATGGTTTCATCACCTGCCGTGGGATTATAAGTTAAAAAACGGGAAAACGCTTTGGGATAGTATGGCTTTAAAATATCAGGAAGGCGTAAATGAAGTAGGTGATATGATAAACACATGGCAGCAAATGAAACCGTATGTTGACGTAGAACGTTTTACAGAAGTAAGTATGTTGCTTAATATTCAATTAAAGGAAGCGCGATGGTGGCGGGATGCCTGCTTGTTATATTTTGAGCAGTATTCTAAAATGCCGCTTCCTAAAGGAGTTGAAAAGCCTGCTCATACTCTTGAATATTATGAGTCTTTGAAATTTCCTTTCGCACCGGGAATAAAACCACAATGGAATTAAAAAAACTAACCAAAATTATAAAATGAGTAAAATAGCTATAGTAACCGGCGGAAATTCAGGCTTGGGTTACGCAACTGCTAAAAAATTCTGCGATAACAATTATAAAACCTATGTCATAGGACGCAATAAAGAAAAAACATTAAATGCTTGTAAGGAAATGGGAACAAATGCAATTCCCATCCTTTTTGATTTGGCTAATCTGGATGCGATACCAGAAATGATTCATAACATAGCAGAAGCACAAGGGCAGATTGATGTTTTGGTCAATAATGCAGGCATCAATATGAAAAAAGAATTTACAGATGTTACAAATGATGAATTTGCAAACATCATTCATACTAATGTCACAAGCGTTTTTGCTATAAGCCGGGAGGTTGTAAAAATAATGAAAGATAATGGGGGGGGGAGCATTGTAAACATAAGTTCAATGGCGGCGCAATATGGTATACCTAAAGTAATAGCCTATTCTGCCAGTAAAACAGCAATAGAAGGTATGACCAGATCTATGGCTGTAGATCTTGCGCAATTTGATATAAGAGTAAACTGTGTCGCGCCGGGTTTTATAAAAACACCTATGACTGCAAAAGCGCTCGATAGTGACCCTGAACGTAAAAACAAAGTATTCTCAAGAACTCCTATGGGTAAAATGGGAGAGCCAGGAGATATTGCAGATGCGGTTTATTATCTTGCTTCAAGTGAAGCAAAATTTACCACGGGTATTGTTATGCCGGTAGATGGCGGAAATAGTATAGGATTTTAAATAAAAATATTATGATTAAGATGCAGCAAACCATGCGCTGGTTTGGTCCTCAGGATACAATCAAGTTAAAAGACATAAGACAGGCAGGCGTTACAGGAATTGTCACGGCACTTCACCAGATTCCGGTGGGTGATGTCTGGACAGTACAAGATATAAAAGAGCGCCAGCAGGTTGTTAAAGATGCTGGTATGGAGTGGACGGTTATAGAAAGTCTTCCCGTGCACGAAGATATTAAACGTGGCTTAGGAGATTATAAAAAGTATATTGAGAATTATAAAATCAGCCTGCAAAATATCGCTCAATGCGGCTTAAAAGTGGTTACATATAATTTTATGCCTATTCTCGATTGGGTGCGCACACATCACGCTCATCAAAATCCAGATGGCACAAAGGCGTTACTGTATAACAGAAAAGCTTTTATCTATTTTGATGTTTATTTATTAAAACGTCCTAAATCTGAAGATGATTATTCTGATGAAAAGAAGAAGGAAGCTTTAGCCTACGGCGAAAAATTATCACAAGAAGAAAAGGAAACGCTGTTTAGAAATGTACTTCTAGGGTTGCCGGGTAGTACGGTTAATTTCACAGCCGAAGAAATTTTGGCTTTGCTTGACAATTATAAAGATATTAATGATGATAAGCTACGCGAAAATCTTATCTATTTCCTTTCTGAAGTTGCTCCGGTAGCACAAGAACTAGGCGTAAAAATGGCAATACATCCAGATGATCCTCCATTTTCAGTTTTGGGATTACCACGGATTGTGTGTACAGAAGCAGATCTAAAAAAGATATTTGACGCAGTACCTGTAAATGCAAACGGACTCTGTTATTGCACAGGTTCCTTGGGCGCACAACCTGATAATAACCTGACCAGAGTAATTGATAATCACGGCGATCGTATTCATTTTCTGCATTTACGCAATGTAAAACGGGAAAATAACGGTGTTTTTCGGGAATCAGAGCATTTAAATGGCGATAATCCTATGGAAGCAGTTGTAGAAAAACTCATTCTGCTTATGCAAAAACGGGACATGAGTTTACCCATGCGACCTGATCACGGTTTTCTCTTTAGTATGGAAGGTGACAAAGAACAGTATCCAGGTTATTCTTTAATTGGCAGACTTAAAGGCTTGGCAGAAATAAGGGGGCTTGAGATGGGGCTTGCGTATAAATTGAATTCATAATATAATTAAATCTGGTCTATGAAAAAGTTTATTCTAAAATCAATTATTGTTTTTTTAGTAACTGCAGGCGCAATCTATGGCTGTAAAAAAGGAATGGACAAAAATGAGAAAACCACACAAACCATTGCTGAGGTTAATGGTTTAAAAGATTACTATCAGGATTATTTTCCCATTGGTGTTGCGGTTTCTCCCAGAGCTTTAAAGGATTCAGCTGAAGCTACTTTAATCAAAACCCAGTTTAAAAGCATGACACCTGAAAATGTGATGAAAATGGGGCCTATTCATCCCGAGCAGAATAGGTATAATTGGGGTCCGGCAGATGCTATAGTAGATTTTGCTCAGGAAAACAATATGATCATGCGCGGCCATGCATTGGTGTGGCATCAGCAGTATGCAGATTGGTTTTTTAAAGATGCAGATGGACACCAGATTAGCAAAGACACGCTTTTTGCAAGAATGAAAACGCATATCACAGATGTTATGACTCGCTATAAAGGTAAGATCTATGCTTATGATGTGGTTAACGAAGCAGTTTCAGATGACTCTAATTTTGTTTATCGCCAGGAATCACCCTATTATCAGATCGCGGGAGAGGAATATCTGGCAAAGGCATTTGAGTATGCGCATGAGGCAGATCCTGATGCTAAACTTTTTTATAATGATTACAATGCGGTTCGCCCTGAAAAAGCAGAACGTATATATACTTTAGTGAAAAAACTGGTTGACGCCGGAGTACCAATAAATGGAGTAGGTATTCAGGGTCATTGGTCGATTTTTGAGCCTACAGAGCAGGAATTACGCTCTGCGATTGACAAGTATGCATCTCTCGGGCTTGATGTGCAGATAACAGAACTTGATGTTTCTATATATAAGTGGGAAAAAGAACGACGCGAAAAAACCGCTGATGATAATGATGAATTTACACCAGATCTTCAACAAAAACAGGCAGATAAATACAAGATGCTCTTTAAAGTTTTTAGGGATTATAAAGATGATTTAACCGGTGTGACCTTTTGGAATATTTCAGATAAATATTCATGGTTAGACACCTATCCTGTGAATGGTAGAAAGAACTATCCCTTGCTGTTTGATGAAAATCAAGAGCCTAAAAAAGCCTTTTATGAGGTCGTAGACTTTAAAGAATAAAAAGAAATTTTAATATCCGTAATAAGTCTTGAGCCTATCGTCACCTGGAATTTATTTCAAGGTCTCATCATAATTATTGATTTTTAATATGAGATGCTGAAACAGTTCAGCATGACGAAAAGGAGATTTATTACTAACAACTGATAATTAGAAAAGAAGTATCGCTATGAAATTCCGTTTGCTTAACCTTTTCGTTTTAATTGTAACTTTTCTTACGGCATCAACTTCTTTCGCCCAAACAGCGAATGAAAGTTATGTAACCGAAGAAATTTCTCCAGATAACTTTTCTTTAATTGCTAAAGATAAGGTTGCTTCTCTTTTGGTAAGTGAGTCAGATTTCCCCGGCGTTCTAAGGGTCGCGGGACATTTACAAACAGATATCGAAAAAGTAAGCGGTACTAAACCTGAGTTGATTACTGGAGAAACGGCAACCGGAACCCTTGTTATTATAGGCACTTTAGGAAGAAGCACATTGGTTGATAAACTGGCAGAAGAAGGCAAAATTGATGGAAGTGCTTTAAAAGGAAAATGGGAAAAATTCACTACACAAATAGTACAAAACCCGATGGAAGGTGTCGAGAAAGCTTTAGTTATTGCGGGTAGTGACAAACGCGGGACTATTTACGGTATGTACGATCTTTCTGAGCAAATGGGTGTTTCGCCCTGGTATTTCTGGGCAGACGTTCCTGTGAAAAAGCACACAGAACTTGACGTGCTGCCGGGAGTTCACACTGCAGGAGAGCCTAAAGTAAAATACAGAGGAATTTTCTTAAATGATGAAGCTCCGGCACTTTCGGGTTGGGCTTTTGAGAAGTTTGGTGGGTTTAATGCAAAATTCTATGATCATGTTTTTGAACTCATCCTTCGGTTAAAGGGCAATTATTTATGGCCTGCAATGTGGGGGAGAATGTTTTATGTAGACGATCCTGAAAATCCCAAACTTGCCGATGAATATGGAATTGTAATGGGAACTTCGCATCACGAACCGTTAACCCGCGCGCATGCTGAGTGGGAACATTTTGGTGAAGGCGCTTGGGATTTCTCCAAAAACGCAGAAAATTTAAAGGAATTCTGGAAAGAAGGTATGCAGCGTAAAGGTGATACTGAAGCTATTGTAACCGTAGGTATGCGCGGCGATGGTGATGAGCCTATGACACAGGGAACAGCTATTGGTTTACTTGAAGATATAGTTAAAACACAACGTGATATTATAGCAGATGTGACCGGAAAACCGGCAGAAGAAACTCCGCAAATGTGGGCGCTATACAAAGAAGTTCAGGATTATTATGATCAGGGAATGCGCGTACCAGATGATGTTACACTTTTACTTTGCGATGACAACTGGGGCAACATACGCAAGCTGCCCGAACTTGATGCGGCACCTCGTGAAGGTGGTTACGGTATCTATTACCATTTTGATTATGTGGGCGGCCCCAGGAATTACAAATGGATCAACACTAACCAGATTGAAAGAACCTGGGAGCAAATGCACCTTGCATATGAATTTGGAGCTGATGAGGTTTGGATTGTAAACGTGGGCGATTTAAAACCAATGGAATTTCCTATTTCCTTCTTTCTAGATTACGCCTGGGATCCAGAAGCTATTGACGCTTCAAACTTGCAGGATTATTATACGAAGTGGGCGACAAAGACTTTTGATGGCAATTTCACCGAAGATATCGCCGATATTTTAAGAAAGTACACCAAGTATAACGCGCGACGCAAACCGGAACTCATCGATGCTTCAACGTATAGTTTGACAAATTATAATGAAGCAAATAGAGTAGTTGATGAATACAACAGCCTTGCGGCGAAAGCTCAAAAAATAAATGATCAACTTCCGGCAGAATTTAAAGATGCCTATTATGAGTTGGTTTTATTTCCGGTTTTGGCAAGTGCAAACTTGAACGAAATGTATGTAGCTGCCGCGAAAAATAAATGGTATGCAGAGCAGGGGAGAGCAGCGACAAACGAATATGCAGATAAGGTTAAAGAACTGTTTGACAAAGATGCAGAACTAGCCGACTATTATCACACGCAGTTGGCAGAGGGAAAATGGAACCACATGATGTCTCAAACGCACATTGGTTATACCTACTGGCAACAACCGGAAAACAATAATATTCCCGAAACAAAAACTATTGAACTTCCTGAAAAAGCATCTTTGGGAGTTGCTGTAGATGGTTCAGAAAAGTGGTGGCCTAATGCTGAAGGAGAAGCGGTTTTACCAACTTTCTATTCATTTGATAACTCTGCTTATAACCTGACAGTTTTTAATCGTGGGAAAGAACCGCTTAAATACACCATAAAATCTGATGTAAACTGGCTGATTTTACCGGATAAAAATCAGGTAATTAATACCGAAAATCCGGTAAAAGTAGGTGTAAATTGGGAAAAAGCTCCCAAAGGGAAAAACAGCTCAAAAATCACTGTTTCTTCGGGGAAACAGGAGGTTTTTGTAAAGGTTAATATTGTAAATGGAGTTGCGGAAGATGCCAAAGGTTTTGCTGAAATGAACGGTTATATTTCGCTTGAAGCGGCCGATTTTTCATCTAAAAAGACCGATAATCAGTTCGATTGGGCGGTTATTGCTAACTTAGGTAAAACCGGTTCTGGAGTAACGCCAATGCCTGTTTTTGTTGGTCCGCAAGAAATTACTGAAACTTCGCCAAGATTAGAATACAATGTGTTTTTAGAATCTAAAGGAGAAGTAAAAATACATGCTTATTTTTCGCCCACAATCAACTATACCACGCGTGATGGTTTAAAATATGGGATTGCTTTTGATGATGAGAAACCTCAAATTATCAATTTAAACGAAGATAGTTCTGACGCAAACTGGAATCAATCTGTTGCTAATAATATAAAAGTGCTTACTTCAACACATACGCTTTCTAAAGCTGGCAATCACGTATTAAAATATTATATGGTAGACAGCGGTGTAGTTCTTCAAAAATTAGTAATTGAAACAGGCGATTTAAAGCAGACATATCTAGGCCCGCCTGAAAGCGCAAAAATTCAGAATTAATTTTTCAGTGTTAGATCATCCGAAATATGAAAATAATCGAAGTCAGCATAGCCACCCGTATTTTGGGTAGCATAATTAAATAAGCCGAAGCGATAACCCATAAAGTGAGGAAGGGTATATTCCATTTTTAGTTTATTTCCTATTGCATTCCATGACTTTCCATCGAGACTGTAGAAGAAAGTGGCTTCATCTTTTAAGTCTGTAAAGTCGCAATCAATTTTAAATTGAATGGTTTTTTCTTCTAATGAAATATTTTCTTGCTCTTCCTGGTCACCATCGGCGTTAGTTTTTACCATTATGATTGATTTCTTTCCGTTTTCAGCTTTAACACCTACCCATCCATATTTTTTCTGTAAAAGTAAAAATCCTGAATTATCGCCATCTTTCATATGAGAAACGTCAAGAGAAATTGTAGCAGAACATACCGGACCAATAGTGCGCTGTGTTAATGTATTGCGAGCATTTATGACACTAGTATCTATTCGGCCGGTGGTAAGGCGCAAATAACCTTTTCGGTCAGAAAGTGACCATAACGTATTTACAGGATTGTGATTCCATTGCCAAACCAAAGGAAGTTTACGATCTTTTTTATTTCGACTAAAATCATCTGAATTTACTATAGTAGGAATTAAACTTTTATTTAATGGAAGATTTAAAGTATCTGGTACTTTGCCATTAACACCAAGTTCTGGCCAGCCATCTTTCCAGGTAACGGGTAGGAGATAGGGAATTCTCCCTACAGCGCCGCTATCCCGAAATAAATATGAATACCATTTGCCATCAGGAGTATCAATAAGACCACCCTGGGCAACGCCTTTATCCTGCAAAGCCAGGCGACCTTCATAAGGACCGGAAATTTTGTCTGCGCGGTGAATGACCACCGTGCGCATACCATCTTTAGGCCATGTGATATTAAATAGGTAGTATTTACCTTTGACTTTAAAAAGCTGCGAACCTTCGGCTGGGAGACCAATATTGTTGCCGGCTGGAGCACTTGCATTTTCTATAAGAACTTTTTCTGTTCCTTCCCGTATTCCGGACAGGTCATCTTTTAATTGTACTATTTTAATGACCTCCTCCCATATTTAGGTACTGGTCATAACTGGAGAATAGGGGGCATTTTTATTGATTTCTATGTACTCATTGGGGGACATGTCCCCCAATGAGCTATGCGGTCTGAATCCGTTATAGTCCTCCCTCCAAATATCGAACTTTTCCTGGGCATCCTCCAAGGAGAAGAACCAATTTGTATTCAGACATTCATCCCTAAATGATCCATTGAAGCTTTCGATAAAGGGGTTGTCCGTAGGTTTTCCCGGTCTTGAGAAGTCCAGTTCAACCTTGTTCTCATAGGCCCATTTATCCAGCACCTTGCTGATGAACTCACTGCCGTTATCCACTTTTATACGCTTGGGAGGGGTTTCTAGACCCAATTTAAGATTATCCATTACACCAACAACATCACTTCCCTTAAGGGATTTTCCTGCATATATAGCCAAGCACCTGCGGCTATAGTTATCAACTATAGTTAAGGCCCTGAAACGGCTTCCGTTATAGAGCTGATCTGCCACAAAATCCATACTCCAACATTCGTTTAAGCTGGAGGCATTCCCTTCAATGGGCTGTCTATGGGCAGCGCAGCGGTTGCGCCTGGGCCTTTTTGACCTTAGGTTCAAACCCTCTTCACAATACACCCGATACATACGCTTATGGTTATCCATAAAACCTTCACGACGCAGCAGAATGTGCAGGCGCCAAAAACCATAACGTACCCGTACCTCGGCAATTTCGTTCATCCGCATCCTCAGTAGGGTGTCATCCCTTTCCTTGATCCGATAATAGAACACACTCTTGTGCAATACGATAAGTTTGCAGCAACGCTGGATGGAAATATTGTACTCCATCCTGATCTTCTCGACCATCACACGTTTTCGGGAAGGCCTCAGAACTTTTTTTTCAGCACATCCTGAAGGATCTGTTTGTCAAGGCTGAGATCGGCTACGAGTTTTTTTAGCTGAGAATTCTCCTCTTCCAGATTTTTGAGCCTTCTGAGTTCGGACACACCAAGGCCACCATACTTTTTCTTCCAATTATAAAAGGTGGCCTCACTGATACCCATCTTGCGGCATACCTCAGAAAGCCGTGTTCCGGTCTCCACCTGTTTGATCGCAAATACGATCTGCGACTCCGTGAATTTTGATCGTTTCATAAGCAAATAATCTATTTAAAGTTAAACTTTTATTCGCCCGAAATTCTCTAGTTTTAAATAGTCCGGTTTAAAGGGAGGAGGTCATTAAGTGTACCGCCACCATATATCATATACACTTTACCGTCATCATCAAAAAATAGCGAACTGTCATGCAAACTGGGCTCAAAAGAAGTTGACTTCCAAGAACTTTTCTCTATATCTTTTGTAGAATAGATATAGGTTTTCCCAGTTGTTCCTGCGAAAGTTGAAACATAAAATGTACCATTATGATAGCGCAAGCTGCTTGCCCAGGAACCGCTTCCATAAGCATTTTTACCATTTTTTAAATTTAGGGCGTCTACATCTGCCAGCGTATCGTAGGCATAATTAACCAGCTTCCAGTTGATGAGATCTTTAGATTTCATGATGGGAACTCCCGGACTCATGTGCATTGTTGTACTGCTCATATAATAGTTGTCATCTACCCGAATGATTGAAATATCAGGAACATCGGCGTATAAAATAGGATTGTGAGCTAAATTTTGCTGTGCAGAAACCACATAGAAGGGCAATAGAAGTACTGCTATTATACTATTTATAAATATTTTCATAAGTGGTTTTATTTTGACATAAAAAATAAGGATTCTAAAAATACTTTCTGGTATTCCTCGCAGCTTATTCAAAATCTTTCTTAGTAACTACCTAGTGTATATGTAGTTTTCAATATTCGTCTTTCAATAAAAAAAGAGCCGTGATTTAAAAAACCACGACTCCTTGCGCAAACAATCAAATTCATTAATAAATTAATACTTATGTGTATTTCGTTTCTACTATTCTAATATTGACATTAATTATAACCTGGATTTTGAAAGGAAGAAATATCCCCTTCCATGCGATCCAATTGACCTTGTGGAATAGGGCGTAGATATAAATATGGTTGTATATCTCTTGTTACCGTTTCTGGGGTGTGATCTCCATAGTTGTTTCCACCAATTTCATAACTCGATGCAAGTTCTTCCCATGTTTGTGTACGTATTAAATCAAACCAGCGATAGCCTTCACCATAATATTCTCGAGAACGTTCTGCCAGAATGTAGTTGATATCTATTGTTGCAGGAGTAGCAGCGATCATTTCTGTACTGTTATCCTCCATTTTAGGCATATTTGCATTGTTGTCATAACGCCATTTTCCTGCACGGCCGCGAATAACATTTATGAGATCTCTCGCGCTCTTTCCAGCTTCAATATTAGCGCCTTTAACAGCGGCTTCAGCAGCTATAAAATAAAGTTCAGAGAATTTTGCAATATTAAAAGGGCGAGTACTTGCCGCATTGGGCTGGCCCAAACCATTACCACTATCAGTGCGATAAACTCCAAGCTTCCATAGTCCTGGATATGTTATTCTGCTTATACCTCTTGGTGCAATCACAAAATCTGATCTTCCGGGCAATACTCCGGCACCCACATTACTGTTTCCTCCACCATCAGGATAATTTATAGCCATATCTGGTTGTTCATCAAGAAAGGTTAATATTGCATCTCCTGGAGAAACTTCCATGCCATTTGCGTTATAAACAGGATCAGAAATACCAGCTTTATCATAGTTTGCACGGTAAGTAGTTGTGAATGTACCATCATATCGTGAATCGTTAGTTTTATCTGCAAATGTATTTTCTATGACATTTATGGTTGGGCACAT
Organism: Leeuwenhoekiella sp.; assembly: GCA_036961055.1. Taxonomy (GTDB): domain Bacteria; phylum Bacteroidota; class Bacteroidia; order Flavobacteriales; family Flavobacteriaceae; genus Leeuwenhoekiella. The sequence continues at coordinate 10,605 of JBALXG010000040.1, forward strand.
GCGTGTCCATGGACGTCCTAAGTGTTGCTCTGCCTCACGCTGTACTGAACTTATCACACTACTAAAGTCTGCACTACTACCACTTCTAATGTTTGTATAGTTCCATGTCATCATCCAAACAGCCGCGTTATCTGGAGCTGAGTTGCTACTATACGTAAGGCTACTGGCATTATAAAATTCACTTGTTTCTGTATGATCTGCATACAATAGTATCTCGTTATTACGGTCATTTTCTGCAACGTTTACATCATAATAGGTCTGCTGTAAACCAAAAGGTCCCGGATTATCAATAGCGCTGGCTGCAATATCATAAGCCTTTTGAAAATAATATTGAGCATCATGGCCATCAGGATCTGTATATGAACTTTCTGGATAAGTAGGAATGTTATTTGGGTTTTCTAGCCACCATCCATAAGTTAAATAAGCTTTCGCCAAATAAAGTCTGGCAAGTGTTTTTGTTGCACCTCCGGTTACACGACCTTCATCAGGTAAATCGTTTGCCGCTATTAGTAGATCTGGGAATATCCCTTTTGTATAAACGTCCGGAACTGTATTGCGAATAGAGGTCCTAACAGGATTTGTATTGAAAGCAAGTTCTCCTGCGCCCAAATCTAAAGGCACGCCTCCAAATGTTTGAACTAACATAAAATAGTCGAATGCACGAAAGAATCTGGCTTCTGCAATTAAAGCATCTGAAATGCCTTCTACTTCTGCAGCATTTTGTATAATACCACTGGCAGTGTTTATATTTGGAAAAGCAGCGCCCCATAAAACGTCAGTACGGCTGCTTGAAGAAGTAATAGATCCCACACCAGACATATCCATATCTTTAAAGTTGGCATCTGCACTTTGTGCG
>JBALXG010000410.1:0-3146 GCA_036961055.1 Leeuwenhoekiella sp.
TAGATTTTAATAGTTTACTTGGTTGTATACATGTTTATGACAAGCCTCCTTTTTGCACAGTTCCCCAAGCTAAGTTTGCTGAATTACCTGAAGTTTAAATGAAATAGAGTAATCTATCGGTATGCTTCAAGTAAACGCCATTTGCTAATGTTTATTACACTAAGGTTTTAGTGTATCTCTATTTCAGGACGAGACACATTTATAAATTAAAAATCCCGAACCATCTAGTTTGGGATTTTTTTATTTAGGGTGATTTTTTTAAACTTCCCAGCCTTTGCGGTAAGACTGTCTTCCTACAAATTGATTTGCTTCCTCGAGATTGGTGATTTTCATGTTTTCGCCATCCCAAAGTAGTTTTTTTCTGGCAAAAAATTCAAGTTCTCCTTTGCTATTTTCACGTTGAAGCATATAACTACGTATCGCCAAATTGCCCATTAAAACAGTTTCTGTCATAGGTCCCGCATAATCAAATGAAGAAGTTAATCCTTTATGTTCTGTACTATTAAATCCTGCTTTGCAGGCATCTACCCATTTGCGTTGATGACCATATTCTGGTTCTTCATTTTCTTCAGTTTGAGGGCCAAAATCAGTCGTACCATCATTTAAATAAAGCTTAGGCATTAATGGTGAACTGTCGTTAATATTGGTCGAAATAATTCCATTTTCACCAGTTATTAAAACGCCGTTGTTACTGTTGCTTCCGCCTATATCATCATTTGCAGGAATTATAGCAGGATGAGAGGGTCTTATTCCGCCATCACTCCAGGTCATTTCAATAGGCGCCTTGCTCTTATCAGTTGCATCAAAATGAAGTGTTATGAAAGAGGAGGGAGGGCAACCTTCAGGATTATAATCTGCATTCCACATTTGAGAATATACAGTACCTACACTACATTCTGCATCAGTAGGATATTTTAAGCCTAATGTTCTGAAAGGTATATCGATTAGATGACACCCTACATCGCCAAGAGCGCCGGTACCATAATCCCACCATCCTCTCCAGTTAAAAGGATGCATATTAGGAATATATGGAGTAGCTGCCGCGGGTCCTAACCACAAATTCCAAAATAAATCCTTTGGTTTTAAACTTTCATCGGGCTCCGGCATGGCGTATCCCTGAGGCCATACGGGCCTATTTGTCCATATTTGTACTTTTGAAATATCTCCTAAGACTCCTGAGTCTATCCATTTTTGAACCATTCCCAGCAGTGAATTTGAACCTCCCTGATTACCCATTTGAGTAACAACCTTTTTATCTCTGGCCATTTGCGTTAATATTCTCGCCTCTCTAATATTGTGCGTCATAGGTTTTTGCACATAAACATGTTTACCGCGTTGCATAGCAAATGAAGCTGCGGGACCGTGAACATGATCTGGTGTAGAAATAGTCACAGCATCAATATCTTTTTCTTTCTCTAGCATAACCCGGTAATCGTGATACAATTTTGCTTTTGGGAAAGACTCTACAGAAGCTGATGCAGAACCTGAAAAATCTACATCACATAAGGCCACAATGCGCTCTCTTCCATTTACAGAAGCATTTAAAATATCACTTCGCCCTTTACCACCAGCGCCTATTGCAGCAATGTTGAGCTGATCACTGGGCGCGGTATAACCTAAACCTCCCAAAACGTGGCGCGGAACTATAAAAATTGATGAAGCAATAGCACTCTTTTTTACAAATGATCTTCTGGATGCAGAGGTTGAATCTTTTTGGTTTGGCATTGTGATTTTAGTTTTTACAGATGGGTGGATAAATCTTTAAGTTGAATTCTGTCTTAAATTTAGAGAATTAAAGTAAATCAAACGATTTAGTGAAGAAGATTTATTGATTTTATAAAAAATAATTTCAGGTTTAAGACTTTTTATCCATAATATATTCTTCTTTTAAAATGCCATAACAGCAGGTATTTCGTTTAAAACCATCTAGGAGATAGACATTTTTTCTCAGGATACCTTCAAGAACAGCTCCCAGTTTTTCTATAGCTTTTCTGGATTTTACATTACGTTCATCCACTCTAAATTCAACTTTCTCAAATTTTAAATCATCAAATGCATAGTTTAACATAAGCTTTTTCATTTCCGCATTAAGACCGGTTCCATGAAATTCTTGACCAATCCATGTGCTGCCAATATGTAATACTTTATTATACGAATCTATATTCATAAACCTGGTACTACCAGCGTATTTGCCTACACTTTTATCATAGATTATAAATGGGATACAGGAAGCTTCTATATTTTGCTTAAGGGCAATTTTGATATAATTTTTTAAATCTGGTAGCGCAGCGATATTAGATGGCGAGTATTGAACTAGATTATGCTGTGAGGCAATAGAGAGTAATGTTTCTGCTTGCTCTAATTTAAGAGGGGAGAGCATAACCCTTTGATTTTCTAAGGTAGGTATTGTCATAGTTTGAAAATAGTAAATAATTCAATTTAAAACTATAACAAAAAAAAAGTCCGATGCTTGGGCACCGGACTAATCAACTTTAAACTAAACTTTATTCTAAACACCGATTATTACTCTTCATCACGTGAGGCTAAAGCGCTCAATTTATTTTTAAGATCATTATTGATTTGGGAAGCGATAAATGATTTTTCATTTGCAAAATCATTATCGTTTAAAGCAATTGTTTCTATATTTTTTAATTCAGCTAATTCTGAGGGAATCACACCATACATTTCATTACCAGAAAGATTTAATTCTTTTAGATGGTGAAGTTTAAGTATCGCTGAAGGAAGTACACCGCTAATGTTATTGTCAAAAAGGTTAAGTACTTCAAGATTTTGAAGGTTGATAATGTCATTACTAATTTGACCTTCAAGATTGTTACTACTAATCATTAAATGCTCTAATTGTGAAAGCTTATAGAATGAATCAGGTAATGTACCAGATAACATATTTCCATTTAAAACTAACTTTTTAAGTTTATTTAAATTTCCTATTTCTTTAGGAAGCTCTCCATTTAATTTATTGAAAAACATTTCCAGAGTTACAAGTGAAGTAAGATTACCAATACTTGCAGGAATTTCTCCTTCAAGATTATTCATACTTAGATTAATGCCAACTACATTGTCATTAACAAGACGAACACCATACCAAGTATCAATAGAACTATTTAAATCCCAACTGTTGTTCCAGT
>JBALXG010000411.1:0-3146 GCA_036961055.1 Leeuwenhoekiella sp.
AGACGATACAATCCTTAATACCGTGGCGGCTTCATCTCTTGATATTTTAACCTGGCATTTAAAACCAGGCGAAGAAGATATTACTCAGTTATTTAAGATCAAGAGCGCGCTATTTTGATATATCTTTTACTCAGTATACTTGCCTCCAGCGTTATTTTTCTCATATTTAAATTGTTTGCCAAATTTAAAGTAAACAACCTTCAGGCAATTATATTTAATTATGTTTTTGCCTGCATTACGGGCATATTCGCGTATTCAAAACCTATTAATTTTCATGAGATACTAATTTCTGGTTGGCTTATAGGTGCCACTTTATTAGGAATACTTTTTATTGTTATATTTTATTTAATGGCCATTACCACACAACGCAGTGGGCTGTCTGTAGTTTCTGTAGCTACAAAAATGAGTATGGTAATTCCTATTTTATTTGGCGCTTTATATTACAAAGAAGAATTTGGATTTTTAAAATTAGCAGGAATATTGCTAGCTTTTAGCGCGATTTATTTTGCTTCGGTTAAGAAAAAGGAAAGTATTAAAATTGAAAAGAAGAATCTAATTTTTCCGCTTTTAGTCTTTCTGGGCAGTGGCATTATTGACACAAGTATCAAATTTCTTGAGAACAGTTTTGTTAATAAAGATGATGTGCCGCTCTTTTCGGCAACAATTTTTGCATCTGCTTTTCTCACAGGATTGCTCATTATTACTACCCAAATTGTTAAAAACACTTTTAAATTTGAAGTCAAAAATCTTTTAGGAGGTATTGCTTTGGGCATTCCCAATTACTTTTCGATTTATTTTATAGTGCAGGCGCTGCGTAGTGGCAGTCTGGACAGCTCAACAATTTTCACTATTAACAATGTTTCTATAGTTTTGCTTTCAACATTTCTAGGTATTGTACTATTTCATGAACGTTTATTGACTAAAAACTGGATAGGTATTGTTCTTGCCATTTTAAGCATTATATTGATAACAGTATCAAGGTGAAATTAATTCTTAATGTCCTAACTTATTTCAGCTTTTATGAATATTATGTACTAAAATACACACTTTTGCACATCATTTTATCATTTTAAATCAGATTAATTGCCTAATAGCGATCATTATAAAACAATAACCAAGGATGCTCCCGAAACTTTATTTAAAGACAGGAGCAGCAAATTTGTAGGATATGCTTTTCATGTAACTTCTGAAGAAATGGTGAAAGAAAAACTGGATGAGTTGCATGAGCAACATCCCAAAGCTTCACACATTTGTTATGCCTGGCAACTGGGGAAGCGTTACGAGCACTTTAGAGCAAATGATGATGGCGAGCCTAATAATTCTGCAGGAATGCCTATATATGGACAACTGCAATCATTTGAACTCACCGAAGCCTTAGTTGCTGTTGTACGATATTATGGTGGCACAAATCTAGGAGTTGGCGGACTTATACATGCCTATAAAACAAGCGCACAAATCACCCTAGAAGGGGCAAAAATCGTCTCAAAAACGATAAAATCAGATTTGGTCTTAGAATTTGATTATCCTTTAATTAACAATGTCATGAGAATTATAAAGGAAAAAATCTAAAAATTAAAAATCAGCACATGCACTTGGCCTGTAAAATCACCTTAGCGATACGCTTAAATGAAGTTCAGGAAATTCAAGAACGATTTGAATCGATTTATGGAGTTAAAACTGAGATTTTATAAGTCAATTTTTAAGAATATTTAAAATGTACTCAGGGCATCTGGTAGGTCTCTTGGTTTTCATATCGACAAAGACTAAAGTTGTGCTTGCAGTAGATATTAATTGACCATTTTGATTTACGATTTTATAGGTAAAAACTATACGTGCACCGGGAAGCTTTTCCATCATAACTTCAATAGACAGAGTATCATCAAAATAGGCTGGTTGCATAAAGGAAAACTTCATGTCATAAACAGGAAGCATAACCCCTTTTTCTTCCATACTTCGGTAAGAAATACCTAAAGCTTCTAGCCATTCAATGCGCGCTGCTTCCAGATAAATAGCATAGTTAGAATGGTGCACAACACCCATTTGATCTGTTTCTGCGTACCGTACTTTAATAGAACTTATATTTTTAATCATAGAGTTATCAACAATTTTTTTTGTACTTTCTCAACAATGTTATTATGCAAAAAAAAATCAACAAACACAACCACATATTTTTTTTTATTTACAAAATTTGTTCACATATTTGCCGAGCATTAAATGAAACGAAAAGTACTTCTTTTTCTCACTTTTTACTGCTTCTAAATCTATAAATAACTAAAAAATTTAACCATATAATGAATATGACTGCGCAAACAGTTTGGGATAACTGTCTCTTATTTATTCAGGACAATATCACACCGCAGGCATATAAGACTTGGTTTGAGCCTATTAAAGCTGTCAAGCTTACAGATAATGCTTTAAGCATACAGGTGCCCAGCAAGTTTTTTTATGAATGGCTTGAAGAACATTACGTAAAACTACTTAAAGTCTCATTAACAAAAGAGTTGGGAGAATCTGCAAAATTAGTCTATGTGATACGCATGGAAAACACCTACGGTAACCGCCAGCCTTTTACAGAAAAAATACCAAGTTCAAATAGACCGTCATCAATGAAATCTCAGGATGTTGATGCACCTTATAAAAATAAAAGTCCAGAACTTAGAAATCCATTTGTAATTCCGGGTATTAGAAATTTAGAGATTGAATCTCAACTAAATCCTAATTATAATTTTGATAATTTCTTAGAAGGAGATTCTAACCGTCTGGCAAGATCTGCAGGATTAGCTGTTGCTAATAAACCGGGAGGAACTTCTTTTAATCCATTATTAATTTTTGGAGGAGTTGGTTTGGGAAAAACACATTTGGCTCATGCAATTGGCGTTCAGATTAAAGATAAATATCCAGACAAAACAGTACTTTATATTTCTGCCGAAAAATTTACACAGCAATATATAGAATCGGTCAAAAAAAATAATAGAAATGATTTCATTCATTTTTATCAGGTAATAGATGTTTTAATCGTTGATGATATTCAATTATTATCTGGTAAAGCCGGTACTCAGGATGTATTCTTTCATATATTCAACCATTTACATCAAAACGGCAAACAAGTAATACTTACCAGCGACAAAGCGCCGGTAGATATGCAG
>JBALXG010000412.1:0-3145 GCA_036961055.1 Leeuwenhoekiella sp.
TTTCCAAAATTTTGTAAAAGGAAGGACCTGTGTTACGATTTTCCCGTTGTATGTAGATTTATTAAGACGATCTATAGTATTCTGAATTATTTCCTTTTCCTGTTCGTTTTGATAAAAGGCAATTGATCTATATTGTCTGCCTTTATCTGGTCCCTGCTGATTAGGAGTAGTAGGATCTTGAGAACCAAAGAATACCTCGACTAACGTTTCATAACTTATAACATTAGGATCATAATAGACTTCAACAGATTCTGCATGACCAGTCTTACCATAACTTACCTGATTATAAGTTGGGTTTTTTTCTGTACCACCACTATATCCACTTACGGCTTCTTTAACCCCTTTTAAGCTTTCAAAAATCGCCTCTGCACACCAAAAACAGCCACTTGCAAAATAAGCTCTTTTGAAGCCATCAACCATTTTCGTTTGAACCGGCTGTGCTAAAGCCATCTCCTGATCTGTTTGATTTGAGGCATTATTTTTACAGGAAGATAAAACGATTAAAATTGATAAAACTGCAATGTGTTTTTTCATGATTTTCTTGGTACTTAATATGAGTGTAAAATTAAGGGATAGAGAAGAGTACCTATATTAAGGAGGTGTTAAACTATTTGACCTTAAATCAATAAAAAAGCCCCTATTTTAGGGGCTTTTTTGAATATTTTAAACAAATTATGTAACTTATATCTTAGAGAAGATATCATGCATTTTTACCTGTTCTTCTTTTGCAAGATCTTCATCAACGAGAATACGACCACTGTGCTCATCTGTAATGATTTTTTTACGTCCTGCGATCTCTACTTGCACTTGTGGTGGTATGGTAAAGAATGATCCTCCTGATGCGCCACGCTCTATTGCTACTACGGCAAGACCGTTACGTACGTTAGAACGTATACGATTATAAGCCTTTACAAGACGTTCTTCAATTTGCTCTTCAAATTCTTCTCCCTTTTTAAGAAGTTGTTGTTCTTCTTTTTCGGTTTCTGCAAGAATTTCATCTAACTCATCTTTTTTGTGTTTAAGATGATTTTCTCTTTCAGCAAGTCTACTTTTAGTAGTTTCGATAACATCTTTTTTCTGCTCGATCTGTGCTTTGTATTCCTTAATGTTTTTATCAGCTAATTGAATTTCTAGTTCCTGAAATTCAATTTCCTTGCTTAGAGAATTGTACTCACGGTTGTTACGTACATTCTTCTGTTGCTCAGTATACTTTTTTATAGCTGCTTTAGAATCTTCAATCTGCACCTTTTTAGTTTTGATCTGATCGTCAACCAGACCAAGATCACCACTTAATTTTTCAAGACGTGTCTTTAATCCAGCAACTTCATCTTCAAGATCTTCAACTTCCAAAGGAAGCTCTCCTCTCACATTTCTAATGGTGTCTACTCGTGAATGAATCAGTTGCAGATCATATAATGCTCTGAGTTTGTCTTCTACGCTCGCTTCGGTCTTTTTTGCCATACTTATAAATACTTAATGGGATTGGTATCTTCTTCTGATAAAATGACTGCAAAATTACTAATTTTTTTCCTAAGATAGTGGGTTAGAATATTTTTTGTGAATTGTTCACTTTCATAATGCCCTATATCAACTAATAATATCTTCCCTTCAGCCTGATAAAACTGGTGATATTTAAGGTCTGCAGTAATAAATGCATCTGCTCCTGCGCGTATAGCGGCTTCAATAGCAAAGCTTCCGCTTCCTCCTAAAACAGCTATTTTTTTAACTGTTTTTTCCCTTAATTCGGTATGTTTTATTCCCTGTGCATGAAATGTTTTTTGAATCATACGTAAAAACACTAGCTCATCCATGGCATCGGGGAGATTGCCTATCATTCCCATACCCACATTTTGATTAATATTATCTAATGTAACGACTTCATAGGCAACTTCTTCATAGGAATGTACTTCAAATAATGCTTTTAAAATTTCATTTTCTTTATAAGAATCAAAAGTGACATTAAGCTGCACTTCTTTTTCCTGTTGTAATTGACCTTTTTCGCCCACAGTAGGGTTGCTGTCTTCATTCCCCCTGTAAGTCCCTTTGCCTTTAGTAGCAAAACTGCATTCATCATAATTACCAATGTTGCCTGCTCCCGCTGCAAATAAAGCTTCTCGTACAAAGATGACTTCATTTTTAGGGACATAAGTGGTAAGTTTTTTAATGATGTTTTTCTTAGGAATTAAAATATTTCTGTGAGATAAGTTTAAAGCATCACACATCCCCTTACTTACTCCCTGCGGTATATTATCCAGCGCGGTATGAATAGCATATATCGCAATATTATTTTTGATTGCATGCATTAAAACGCGTTCTACATAAGTGCTTCCTGTAAGTTTTTTAATTCCTGAAAATAATATGGGATGAAAACTTACAATTAGATTACAATGTTTTGTGATAGCTTCTTCTACAGTATTTTCAAGCGTGTCCAGTGTTACTAAAATACCTGTAACTTCCTGATTATTGTCACCTACCAGAAGGCCTACATTATCAAAATCTTCAGCATAGGCTAGCGGTGCGAGCTCTTCAATTGTATTAGTAACTTCTTTTATGGTCATACATCTCAATTATAAAGTAAAGATAAAAATTATACCTTCGTTCTCATGAAGCACCTGCGGAAATTACTTTTTCCTTTTAGTATAATTTATTATATCGTTACGCTTGCGCGAAATTATTTTTTTGACCGTGGCTGGCTCAAATCTAAATCATATGATTTTCCTGTTATAGGAATAGGAAATTTAAGTACCGGTGGAACAGGGAAATCGCCAATGACCGAATATATTTTGAGGTTGCTGAAGGATCGTTACCTAATGGCAACGTTGAGCAGAGGGTATGGGCGTAAGACAACAGGATTTAGAGCCGTTGATTCAAAAGATAATGCAGATCAGGTAGGTGATGAGCCGCTACAGTTTGCAAAGAAGTTTCCCGATGTTCAAATTGCTGTTAATGAAGACAGGCAGGAAGGAATTACTTTATTGCAAAAAAAGGCTTCTAAGCCCGATATTATAGTATTAGATGACGTTTTTCAGCATCGTAAAGTCACGCCTGGTTTTTTGATTTTACTTACAACTTATGAATCTCCTTTTTACAATGATTTTCTGTTGCCTGCGGGAAATCTAAGAGAATCAAGAAAAGGGGTCAATCG
>JBALXG010000413.1:0-3142 GCA_036961055.1 Leeuwenhoekiella sp.
CAGATAGTCCTTTTGGTGCAGGTTACAGTTATACACTTTCTTATTTTATACCTATTTTTAAACGCTAAAAATTAGCCTTTTTTAACCGATTTTCGGGTAAAAACAACCGATTTTTAGAACATCAGAATCTTAAAATAAGGTGGCTATTTCTTCTAAAATTTACAATCAGGCTTTGCTATATTTGCGCTATGCATAAAGAGATAAGCAGTATACAAAATCCTCTGGTTAAAAAACTGGTTCAATTACAGGAAAAATCGCGTGAAAGACGTAAAAATCAGATTTTTGTAATTGAAGGCTTCCGCGAAATAAAACTTGCTTTAAAAGCTGGATATGACGTTGACCAACTTTTATACTGTTCAAAAATTCTTGCAGTAGCAGATCAGCGTGAACTTTTTACTTTCTTACCAGAAGACACCGAAATTCTTTCAATTTCTCAGGAAGTTTATACAAAAATCGCCTATCGCAACTCAACCGAAGGCGTAATTGCTGTGGCAAAAATGAGAGATCATAGCCTTCAAAATTTAGATTTACCTGAGAATCCTCTACTCTTAATTGCTGAAGCACCAGAAAAACCGGGAAACATTGGCGCATTATTACGTACTGCAGACGCAGCTGGTGTAGATGCTTTTATCATTGCAAATCCGCTTACAGATTTATATAATCCCAATATCATACGTTCAAGCGTGGGCTGCGTTTTTACACAAAAAATTGCAATGGCAAGTTCAACTGAAGTTATTGAGTACTTAAAAAAGCGTAAAATCAATATTTTCACGGCGATTTTGCAGGACGCACTACCCTATCAGGAAATTGATTTTAAAGATTCTGCCGCAATAGTTGTAGGTACTGAGGCCGATGGACTTACTGATGAATGGCGTGAAAATTCAACACAAAATATAATAATCCCCATGCAGGGTAAAATTGACTCCATGAACGTTTCGGTTGCTGCTGCAATTCTTATTTTTGAAGCTCGTCGCCAGCGAGGTTTTAAATCCTAATTTTATCCCATGACTCCTCAACTTCTTTTTTATTGTATAATAGGCATTATAGTTATAAGTTTTGCCATAGATGAATATCTGGACTGGCTTAATGCTAAACACTTTGACGATCCTATTCCTAAAGGTCTAGAAGATGTTTACGACAAAGATTCATACCTTAAATCGCAGCAATATAAGAAGGTAAATTCCCGATTTTCAGCACTTACGAGCACATTTTCACTGATTTTAACGTTATCCTTTCTGCTTTTAGATGGTTTTGAATTTGTAGATTCTCTTGCACGTCAAGTGAGTGACAATGAGATTTTAATAGGTTTAATTTTCTTTGGCATAATAATGCTGGGAAGCGATATTATCACCACACCTTTTTCATATTATCACACTTTTGTAATTGAAGAGCGCTTTGGCTTTAATAAGAGTACGCCAAAGTTATTTTTTACAGATAAACTTAAAGGCTGGTTGATGACAATTGTCCTAGGTGGCGGCTTGCTAGCTTTAATTATTTGGTTTTATCGAATTACAGGGAAAAATTTCTGGTTATACGCATGGGCGGTATTTTGTGTTTTTGCTGTTGTTACCAATATGTTCTACTCAAAATTAATCGTTCCTTTATTTAATAAACAAACTCCATTAGGAGAAACTTCTTTGCGTAATAAAATCGAAACTTATGCGACTTCTGTAGGTTTTAAACTTGACAAAATCTTTTTAATTGATGGCTCAAAAAGAAGCACAAAGGCAAACGCTTATTTTTCGGGTTTTGGCAGCGAGAAACGCATAACGCTTTATGATACTTTAGTTAATGATCTGGAGGAAGAAGAAATTGTCGCGGTACTGGCACATGAAGTTGGTCATTATAAAAAGAAACATATTATTATAAATCTCATAGTATCGCTACTTCTTATGGGTTTTACACTGTGGCTGCTTTCTTTGTTTGTAAGTCAGCCTATTTTCTCACTGGCTCTAGGCGTTCAAATACCTTCTTTTCATGCGGGATTAGTAGCTTTTGGCATTCTTTATACGCCTATTTCTGCAATAACAGAATTTCTAATGAGTCAGCTTTCGCGAAAGTTTGAATATCAGGCAGACAATTTTGCTAAGGAAACATATGCTGCACAGCCACTTATAAATTCGCTTAAAAAATTGTCTGGAAACAGTTTAAGCAATCTTACTCCGCACCCACTTTATGTAAAACTTAATTACTCACATCCTACACTTTTACAACGCTATCACAATCTAAAAAGCTAGTTTTTACGTTAATTTATAAAGACTAGAAATAAGAGAATCTTTTATATACATCACGGTATACAATTTGCTTATCTCTAATATAATTGTATTTTTATTTTATGACAGCTATCGATCTGGAAAAAGAAAATAAGGAGCTTACGCGGCAGTATAAAGAACTGTTGCGCATAAGTTACCGTACGCTTTCTGATGATGATAAGAAGTTAATAAGGCATGCCTTTGATATTGCTGTTGACGCCCATAAAGATCAACGTCGCAAATCTGGTGAGGCCTATATTTTTCATCCGCTTGCCGTTGCTAGAATCGTCGCCAGCGAGATAGGGATGGATGCTACTTCTATCGCTGCTGCTTTATTACATGATGTTGTAGAAGATACTCGCTACACGCTTGAGGATATTGAAAATATGTTTGGTGAGACTGTCGCTCGCATTGTTGACGGACTTACAAAAATTTCAAATCTTAAAAAGCATAGGGATGCTTCTTTACAGGCAGAGAACTTTCGTAAAATGCTGCTTACCATCAATGATGATGTACGAGTAATTATTATCAAGATCGCAGACCGTTTGCACAACATGCAGACTATGGATGCCATGCGACAGGATAAGCAGGTTAAAATTGCCAGCGAAACGCTATATATTTATGCTCCATTAGCTCATCGTATTGGTCTTTATAATATTAAAACCGAACTCGAAGATCTGGGTCTGAAGTATACCGAACCTGAAGTTTATCAAGATATTTCTGATAAAATGAAGGAGACCAAAGAGGAGCAGGATAAATATATTGAAGACTTTACTGAAATCGTCAGGAATTCGCTTGACAGAGAATTACTGGATTACGAAATAAAAGGACGCCCAAAGTCAATTTATAGTATTCACAGAAAAATGCAAAAACAAAATATACCTTTTGAC
>JBALXG010000414.1:0-3139 GCA_036961055.1 Leeuwenhoekiella sp.
TATCTGCCGTTCCTTATCATGCAGGTCTTGATGCAAAAACACGGGTTAAACATCAGGATATGTTCCTAATGGAAGATGTTAATGTTGTTGTGGCGACAATCGCTTTTGGTATGGGCATAGACAAACCAGATGTGCGATTTGTTATACACCATGATATACCTAAGAGTATCGAGAGTTATTATCAGGAAACCGGTCGTGCCGGTCGTGATGGTGGTGAAGGACATTGTCTGGCCTACTATGCTTATAAAGATATAGAGAAACTTGAAAAATTTATGAGCGGTAAACCTGTCGCAGAGCAGGAAATAGGTCATGCGCTGTTGCAGGAAGTTGTTGCTTTTGCTGAAACTTCTATGTCAAGGCGTAAATTTATTCTTCATTATTTTGGAGAAGAATTTGATAACGACACGATGCCTGGAGGAGATCTGGATGATAATGTGCGTAATCCTAAAAAGAAACACGAAGCGCAGGACGACGTCATAAAAATATTAAAAGTTGTTGCAAAAACAGGTGCTATCTATAAAGGTAAAGAACTTGTAAATACACTTATAGGTAAGTCAAACGCTGTGATCTCGTCTCACATGACAGATAAGGCAGATTATTTTGGTCTGGGTAGTGAGAGAGATGCACATTACTGGAAGGCATTGCTGCGACAGGTGCTGGTTGCAGGTTTTCTCAAAAAGGATATTGAAACCTATGGGGTTATTAAAATAACCGAAAAAGGAGAAGGTTATCTTAAAAAACCTAAATCCTTTATGATGACTGAAGATCACCTTTATGATGAAAATTCAGATAATGCAATTGTAAGAGGAGGCGGAGGTAGTGGCGCAGATCCCAAACTCGTCGCCATGTTAAAAGATCTGCGAAAAAAAGTGGCTAAGAAAAAGAATGTGCCGCCGTATGTCGTTTTTCAGGATCCTTCACTTGACGATATGGCTATAAAATATCCTACTTCGGTTGAAGAGATGTCTAATGTTTTTGGAGTAGGAGAAGGCAAGGCAAAAAAATACGGAAGTGATTTTATCGAACTTATAAAGCGTTACGTAACTGAAAATGATATTATGAAACCTGATGATCTGGTTGTAAAATCAACTGGTTCTAACAGCGCTTTAAAACTTTATATAATTCAGAATGTAGACCGTAAATTGCCTTTAGATGATATTGCATCTGCAAAAGGGCTTGATATGCCAGATTTTGTAAAGGAGATGGAAGCTATTGTTTACAGCGGTACAAAACTTAACATAGATTACTGGATTGACGAAATACTTGATGAAGATCAACAGGAAGAACTTCATGAATATTTTCTGGAATCAGAGAGTGATAAAATTGAAGATGCTATGGAAGAATTTGATGGGGATTATGAAGATGATGAACTTAGATTATACCGTATCAAATTTATAAGCGAAGTAGCAAATTAAAGTTTCAGCAAAAAAAAATGAAATATACCTTCTTTTCGCCGTAAGGCAAATATCTCATTTTTCCACTTTACAGATAAGCCGTACCTTTGCAATTCAATTTTAAAAAAGAGTCATGCAAGACGGAATATATGCTAAGTTTCATACGCCCAAAGGCGAAATTTTAATCAAACTTACTCACGACAAAACTCCGGGAACGGTAGGGAATTTTGTTTCTCTGGCAGAAGGGAATCTGGAAAATTCTGCTAAACCTCAGGGAGAACCTTTTTATAACGGACTTAAATTTCACCGTGTAATTCCTGATTTTATGGTACAGGGAGGAGATCCTAAGGGAACAGGAACCGGCGATCCCGGTTATAAATTTGATGATGAATTTCATCAGGATCTTAGGCACGATACGCCCGGCGTGTTGTCTATGGCAAATTCTGGTCCCGGTTCTAACGGAAGCCAATTTTTTATTACTCACGTTGCGACCCCTTGGCTAGATAATAAACATACGGTTTTTGGCAATGTAGTAGAAGGACAGGATGTGGTTGATGCTATCGCTCAAGGTGATACAATGGATCAGGTAGAAATTATAAGAGTAGGAGAGGAAGCTGAAAAATGGAATTCTGTGGAAGCTTTTCGCACTTTTGAGGGTTCCCGTGAAAAAAGACTCGCAGCCGAAAAAGCAGCACAAGCCGAAGAATTAGATAAATTATCAAAAGGCTTTAAAGAAACTGAAAGTGGTTTACGTTATCAGATTATACAGGAAGGTAATGGTTCAAAAGCTCAAAAAGGTAAAATGGTTTCTGTGCATTACAAAGGGCAACTAACTGACGGAACTGTTTTTGACAGTTCATATAAACGTAATCAACCTATTGATTTTGAGTTAGGCGTAGGTCAGGTAATTTCTGGTTGGGATGAAGGTGTAGGTCTATTAAAAGTAGGGGATAAAGCACGTTTCGTTATTCCTTCTAACTTAGGTTACGGTAGTCGTGGTGCCGGCGGCGTTATTCCTCCAGATGCTACACTTATTTTTGATGTAGAACTAATGGGCGTTAAGTAAGACGGCGATTTTATATATAAAAAGGTAGAAAATCCCGCTTTTTAGCGGGATTTTTGTTTTAGCATATATTTCACTTTAGATTTTATAGAGCTTAAAATTCAGAGTTTATCTTTTGTCAATATTTTTCAATTGCTTAAATTTAAGACTATTACTAGCTAAATTTTAAACAAATGGGAAAAGGAGATCAAAAAACCAGAAGAGGTAAAATACACAGAGGCACATACGGAAAGCGTCGCCGAAGAAATAAACCAAGCACCACGGTTGCAGATGTTCCAACAAAACAAAATTCAACTAAAACTTTAGACAGCAAGGAAGAAAAATCAAAAGAAAATAAAGGTCTTGTTGAAGAATAGATAGAACATTTAAGACAAAATGTTTCTGATTATCTTACAAAAACGAATTCATTCTTTTCTGGGTTTGAATATTGCTCGCTAAATCTATAGTCATCATAATCAAAACCTTTTAGATCATTTAGTGTTTCTACATTTTTATCCAAAATGTAGCGCACCATTGCTCCGCGTGCTTTTTTAGCAAAGAAAGAAATAATTTTAAGTTTTCCGTTTTTAAAATCTTTAAATATTGGAGTAATCACGGGAACTTTCAACTTATCAGTTTTAACAGATTTAAAATATTCTTTACTTGCAAGATTTAGAAAAAGCTCATCTTTTTCAAGTTCCGC
>JBALXG010000415.1:0-3134 GCA_036961055.1 Leeuwenhoekiella sp.
CACGACTGTCACGTGATTGCTGCGTTTTCTTATTCTATGTGCACGACCCTGTGGAGCCGGACGAAGCCTCTTTAACATACTTCCTCCATCAACGCGAATCTCTTTTATGAATAAATCAGCATCTTCTACACTGCCATCTTCATTCTTTTCTTGCCAGTTTGCAATTGCAGAAAGCAATAACTTTTCAACTCGGCGGGCAGCTTCTTTACTGCTGAATTTTAAAATATGAAGCGCTTTCTCTACTTTCTCCCCTCTAATCAAATCTGCGACTAAACGCATTTTTCTAGGTGAAGTAGGGCAGTTATTAAGTTTTGCAAAGGCTACGGTCTTCTTAGCCTCTTTTATCTGCTCTGCTCTTTCTTTTTTACGAACTCCCATAGCTTCAATTATTTTTTACCTTTATTTTTTGCACCTGAATGACCCCTAAAAGATCTTGTAGGCGAAAATTCTCCTAATTTATGACCTACCATGTTCTCTGTAACATATACAGGTACAAACTGGCGACCATTATGAACTGCAATTGTTTGACCAACAAAATCTGGAGTAATCATTGAGGCCCGAGACCATGTTTTAATTACTGTTTTCTTATTAGCCTCAACATTTACAGCTACTTTTTGCTCTAATTTATAGTGAACGTAAGGTCCTTTTTTTAATGAACGTGCCATATCTTATTATTTCTTTCTACGTTCTACAATATATTTATTACTCGCTTTGGTTTTGCTACGCGTTCTAAAGCCTTTTGCAGGTATACCTTTTCTAGAACGTGGATGACCTCCTGAAGAACGCCCTTCACCACCACCCATTGGGTGATCTACAGGGTTCATAACAACCGGTCTGGTACGTGGTCTTCTACCCAGCCATCTACTTCTACCAGCTTTACCAGAAACAAGTAATTGATGATCACTATTAGACACAGCACCTATTGTAGCCATACATTTAACAAGGATTAATCTCGTTTCACCTGAAGGCAATTTTATTGTAGCAAACTTACCATCACGTGCCATTAATTGAGCAAAAGCTCCAGCACTTCTAGCCATAATAGCTCCTTGACCTGGACGAAGTTCTATACAAGAAACAATCGTACCTAAAGGAATATCTGACAAAGGCATTGCATTTCCTATTTCCGGAGCAACAGCTTCACCTGAAACTATATTCTGACCTACCTGAAGACCATTAGGAGCTATAATATATCGCTTCTCACCATCCTGGTAATTTAATAAAGCAATAAAACCTGTCCTATTAGGATCATATTCTATTGTCGCTACAGTAGCAGGTATACCAAATTTATTGCGTTTAAAATCAATAATTCGGTAACGTCTTTTATGACCCCCACCTGTGTAGCGCATAGTCATTTTACCCTGACTGTTTCTACCTCCAGATTTTTTATTCGGTACCAGCAGGCTCTTTTCCGGCTTATCAGTAGTAATGGCGTCAAACCCATTTACTACTCTAAAACGCTGACCTGGCGTTACTGGTTTTAATTTTCTTACTGACATTTTTTAGTCTTAAATATTACTATAAAAATCAATTGTTTCACCTTCCGCCACCTGTACAATTGCCTTTTTAAAGGATTTTGTTTTACCAGTGATCATTCCCGATTTTGTTGAACGGGTTGTACGATCTGGACGGACGTTCATAGTTCGAACTTTTAAAACTGAAACGCCATAAGCTGCCTCAACGGCATTTTTTATCTCAATCTTGTTTGAACCTGGATTCACTTCAAAGGTATAGCGGTTATTAACCTCACTATCCATTGTAGCTTTTTCTGTAATCACGGGTTTTATTAAAATGCTCATAACGCTTACTTGTTTAAAGTTTGCTCAATTTCTTCTAGAGATCCTTCTAAAAGCACAACATTATTTACATTCATAATTTTGTAAGTGCTTAATTCTGAACTCTTTATGACCTCTGAGGTCTTTAAATTGCGTGACGACAAATATACGTTATTATTCGAGTCACCCAACACAAACAAGGATTTTTTATTCTCAAGACCTAAAGCCTTTAAAACATCTATGAAATCCTTAGTCTTAGGACTATCAAAATTGAAGTCCTCAATCACTGTTATAGCCTTATCATTTGCTTTCATTGTTAAAGCTGAACGACGTGCTAAACGTTTCAATCCTTTATTCAATTTAAATGAATAATCGCGTGGTCTTGGTCCAAAAGCACGTCCACCACCCTTAAAAAGAGGCGACTTGATACTACCAGCACGAGCTGTACCTGTACCTTTTTGCTTTTTGATCTTACGCGTACTTCCTACAATCTCTGCACGTTCTTTAGATTTGTGAGTTCCCTGCCTTTTATTAGCTAAAAACTGCTTAACATCTAAATAAACCGCGTGATTATTAGGCTCTATCCCAAAAACATCCTTAGAAAGTTCAATCTCTCTACCTGTTTCTTTTCCTGTTATGTCTACAACTGCTAGTTTCATTACTTCTCAATAATTACATAAGCGTTTTTATGGCCAGGTACACAACCCTTAACAACTAGCAGATTTTTATCTGCAACCACTTTTAAAACTCTTAAATTTTGAACTTTCACTTTCTCACCACCCATTCTTCCTGCCATGCGCATTCCTTTGAATACACGAGCTGGATAAGATGCTGCACCAATAGAACCAGGAGCTCTTAAACGGTTATGTTGACCGTGTGTTGATTGCCCAACACCAGCAAAACCATGACGTTTCACAACACCTTGGAAACCTTTACCTTTAGAAGTACCTGCCACATCGACAAATTCCCCCTCTTTAAAGACATCCACCGTTACTGTGTCTCCTAAATTAAATTCTCCTTCAAATTCTTGGAACTCGACAACTTTACGCTTTGCAACAGTTCCTGCTTTCTTGGCGTGACCTTCAGCAGCTTTGTTTGCAGTCCTTGCGTCATCGAAACCAAGTTGAAGGGCCTTATACCCGTCAACCTCTTCGGTTCTGACTTGGGTAACAACGCAGGGTCCAGCTTGAATGACTGTACAGGGGATGTTTTTCCCGTTCTCGTCAAAGATGCTGGTCATACCTACTTTTTTTCCAATTAACCCAGACATATTTAGTTATTAATTAATGATTATTATTTACTTTTCTATCGCTCAAGGCGAATATTTACTCCAAAAAAACAGGGTCAAAAATACTTTCAACC
>JBALXG010000416.1:0-3134 GCA_036961055.1 Leeuwenhoekiella sp.
CAAAAGCGAAATTTCAACTTCACTGGAATAGCCACCCATTAAGACAGCAATATTTTTTTTAGACATAGTAAATCAAAAAAATTGACGTTTAAACATAATTAATATGCAATTCAAAAGAACGGCTTTTTTATAATATTTGGTAAAAAAACTACTTACAATTGAGGGTCACCTATTTTTAAGTAAGTTTGTACCCGCATAAATCAACAACACATGAGTTTGATACGTTTTATCTTCAGCAAGGCATTTGTTAAGCAACTGCTCCTTGCCTTACTGGTTTTAATAGTTCTGGGTTTTGTTTTTCTTTTTTGGTTAAAACAATCTACAAATCATGATCAGCGTATTGCTGTTCCAGATTTAAGTAAAATGACGCTTAATCTTGTAAAGCAAGAACTTGATAATGCAGATTTAAATTATGTGGTTATCGATTCATCTAATTATAACCCTGATTATCCTAAATATTCTGTGATCGAGCAAACTCCGGGACCCGGTAAATTTGTAAAAGAAAGCCGAAAAATATATTTGGTACTTAATCCGTCAGGATATGCTAAAGTTGAAGTGCCAAATATTGTAGGTCGTACAAGTAGGCAAGCAGAACCCAGGCTCATAGCTTTAGGATTTAAAATAGGCAAGAAAGATTATCGCGATTATGTAGCAAAAGATGAAGTGCTTGAAATGCGACATAAAGGAAAAACATTAAAAGCGGGTGAAAGACTCGAAAAAACGTCTGTTATCGACCTGGTTTTAGGAAATGGATTAACACGTTATAAGCCAGGAAGTGATACTAACGAATAATGAAAGCACAAATGATGCAGGAAGCTGAAGATACAGAAAACAATGAGCAGGATGATGAGTTGTATGAACATTATAACTTCACAGCAAAAAAAGGACAGGAGCCATTACGCGTAGATAAGTTTCTCATGAATTTTGTAGAGAAAGCAACACGTAATAAACTACAAAAAGCCGCAAAAAACGGTAATATTCAGGTAAATGGTGAGGTTGTAAAACAAAATTACAAAGTAAAGGCAGGCGATGTTGTAAGGGTTATGTTTGAACATCCTCCTTATGAGTTTCTTTTAACTCCGGAGAATATTCCGCTTAACATTGTGTATGAAGATGACGTTTTACTGGTTGTTAATAAGCCCGCCGGTATGGTCGTTCATCCGGGGCATGGTAATTATAGCGGTACGTTAATAAATGCACTAACTTATCACTTTGAAAATTTACCAGAAAATAGTAGTGGCAGACCAGGTCTGGTACACAGAATAGATAAAGATACCAGTGGATTGCTTGTGGTTGCAAAGACTGAACAGGCAATGACCCATCTTGCTAAACAGTTTTTCAACAAAACAAGTGAAAGGGAATATGTAGCGATTGTATGGGGAAATCTGGAAGAAGATGAAGGCAAAGTAGAGGGAAACATTGGCAGGCATCCTAAAAATCGCATGCAAAACATGGTTTTTGAAGATGGTGAGCAAGGCAAAGAAGCGGTCACCCATTATAAAGTTGTTGAGCGACTGGGTTATGTGACGCTTATTTCCTGTAAGCTTGAAACAGGTCGTACACATCAAATACGTGTGCACATGAAGTATATAGGTCATACGTTATTTAACGATGAGCGTTATGGCGGTGATGCTGTTTTAAAAGGCACCACATTTACAAAGTATAAACAGTTTGTTGAAAACTGCTTTAAAGTATTGCCCAGACAGGCACTACATGCTAAAACTTTAGGTTTTAAACATCCCGTAACAGGAGAATGGAAACGCTTTGATAGCGAAATACCAGATGACATACAGGTTTGTATAGAAAAATGGCGTAATTACTCAAAGCATACTAACATCTAATTTCAAGCGTGAGAATATTTTACGCGATGAATGATAATTTAACTTCTTAAATTTAAGAATCGGTTTTCACCTATTCAGTAAAAAAAGTAATGCGCTAAATAATGTTTGACTTTCTTTCAAACCAAACCCAACTTATAATCCTTGTAGTAGTTATAGCTATTTTGGTATTTCTTGTTTTTGCTAATAATCGTCAAAACAAGAAAAAACTTTACGATAGAAAAGGTCGGGATTTCAGGAAAAATTATCAGGATCGAAAAAGGAAAAAGCGGTAGTAAATATGAAGATATATACAAAAACAGGCGATGATGGTACTACTTCCCTTTTTGGTGGAACTCGAGTTCCTAAACATCACATACGTATAGATAGTTACGGCACTGTTGATGAACTTAATTCACATTTAGGTCTCATACGTGATCAACAAATAGATGAACACAGCAAAGAAGTCCTAGCTATTATTCAGAAGAAATTATTTACTGTAGGTGCCGTTTTAGCAACAGATCCTCAAAAAGCGATATTAAAAAATGGGGAAAAGCGTTTAAAGATTGATGGAATTACTGAAGAAGATTTGCTAATATTAGAAAATGAAATTGACAGTATGAATGAGACATTGCCTCAAATGACTCACTTTATACTACCCGGTGGTCATCAAACGGTGTCATTCTGTCACATAGCACGCTGTGTTTGTCGCAGAGCCGAAAGACTGTCAACAGCGCTAAATACTTTAGAACCATTTGATAAAAACTCGCTCAAATATTTAAACAGACTTTCTGACTATCTATTTGTACTGGCACGAAAGTTGTCAAAAGACCTACATGCTGAAGAGGTAAAATGGATTCCTGAAAAGTCTAAATAGGAATTTATCCCTTTTGCAAGTGTAATAAACCGGCTAAATGCCAGGATATTACATAAGTTCTTAAAAATTATTTTAATTAATTGATTATTTACTTGGTTATTACGCTTAAAAAATTATTTTTGCAAAAAAATAATTAACACGTTAACCTATGTACTGGACTTTAGAATTAGCCTCACATTTGAGCGATGCACCTTGGCCGGCGACAAAAGATGAATTAATCGATTATGCGATTAGAACGGGAGCGCCGCTGGAGGTTGTAGAAAATCTACAGGCGATGGAAGACGAAGGCGACTCTTATGATTCTATCGATGAGATTTGGCCAGACTATCCGTCTGATGAGGACTACCTCTGGAATGAGGATGAATACTAAGAAACGCATCATAACAAATAGAAAAGTCTCCCTTGAGGCTTTTTTTTTGTTTAAATTTGAACCTATTTTT
>JBALXG010000417.1:0-3131 GCA_036961055.1 Leeuwenhoekiella sp.
GTGTATTTTTACCGTTACTTGAAGCCGGCATGCAAATGATTAAAGATACCAAAGACACTCAGTCTGCAGGTATCTGTATATTTGCAGCAGCGGTTGCTAATCCAGTATTAGCATGGGCACTAACTATGTTTTTAGATAACAATCCATATTGTGAGGTTGCCTGGCATCAAATTGGCAAACAATATTTTGACCTTAAACTTTATGATAAAGCGCTTGCAGCGTTTGATTTTGCAATTATAAGCGATGATACCTTTATAGGAGCCTATTTTGAAAAAGGAAAAGTTCTTGAGAAGTTAGGAAAATACAATGAAGCTATAGAAAATTATCAGATCACGCTAGAACTTGATGATCCTACTTCATTCGCTTATTTGCGTATGGGAAAATGTTATCTCAAACTTCATTGTGATGATCTCGCTCTAAAATATTTCTCAAAAACCGTACATGAAGATCCATTGCTCGACAAGGGCTGGATTGCGATTACCGATTTTTATATCAAGAAATTAGATTTTCAGAATGCTTTGTACTACATAAATAAGGCTATTAACATTGATGGCGATAATGTGCTTTACTGGAAACGTTATGCTAAAATCAATGACAGGTTAAAGTTTTATGAAGAAGCAGAAAGAGGATATAGAAAGATCATAGAATTAGGTAATTATGAACTTGATACCTGGCTTACCCGTAGTGATATTTTAGTTTCTTTAGGCGAATTTGAAGGAGCTATTCAAAATTTATTTCAGGGGATAGAGTTTTATCCCGAATCTGCTGAAATTGAATTTCGTCTTGCAGGGATATATTTCACCTTAGGAGAGGATACAAAAGGTCATTTTCACTTAGAAAACGGTTTGCGTCTTGAGCCTGACTATGATATTATTCTTGAAGAATTATTTCCTAATGCTTATACCAAAAAATCAGTGCTTGAAAAAATAAAGCAAGCTAAAAATTCTTAATTGGTTTTATTACATTTGACGGTAAATTTAAACCAATCTTATGCCAGAAAATCGTACGCCGTTGCAATATGCCTTAGTAACACTTAAAGGCCTTGCTATGGGTGCCGCAGATGTTGTTCCCGGGGTTTCTGGTGGTACCATCGCATTTATCGCAGGTATTTATGAAGAACTTATAGGCACTATTGATAAGCTTGATCTGGCTTTTTTTAAAAAATGGAAAAAAGAAGGATTTAAAGCGGCATTCAAAGAATATAACCTTGGCTTTTTACTGGCACTTTTTGCAGGAATTGGCATAAGCATTCTTTCACTAGCTAAGCTAATCACTTATTTATTAAAAGAGCATCCATTATTATTATGGGCATTTTTCTTTGGCCTTATAATCGCCAGTATAATTTATATAGGCAATCAAATCACTGCGTGGAGTACTGGTGTAATTATCGCTGCCATTATAGGAATAGCCGTGTCATATTATATTACGATTGCTCAACCTATTCAAACTCCTACTAGTTATATTTTTATATTCCTTTCTGGTTTTATCGCAATTATAGCGATGATTTTACCCGGTATTTCAGGCTCATTTATACTTTTATTGCTTGGTTCTTACGCTGTTATTCTTGGCACAGTTAAAAATTTTGTAGATAGTATGATTCATTGGGATTTTGAGCTTTTTAAAGATTCTCTTATAAAGCTGGCGCTTTTCTTGCTGGGCTGTATTGTAGGTTTAAAGGTATTCTCTAAAGCCCTCACCTATTTATTCAAAAATTATCAAAATCTTACGTTGGCACTGTTAACAGGTTTCATGATAGGAGCGCTTAATAAGGTATGGCCATGGAAGGAGATTTTATCCTTTCGCACAGATAGTCATGGTGAGCAGGTTCCTTTGCTGGAAAAAAGTATTCTGCCCAACCATTTTGACGGTGATCCTAAAATTATTCTAGTAATAATTCTGGCAATAGTTGGCTTTCTTACTATTTTCCTATTAGAAAAATTTGCCAAGACTAAACAAATACATGCAGACTGATACTCGTTCTTTTAGCGATAAGGTTTGGCTTGTTCTTAAGGGACTTGCCATGGGAGCGGCAAATAAGGTTCCTGGCGTTTCTGGTGGTGTAGTTGCTTATGTTGTTGGTTTTTATGAAGAATTTATTTATTCATTGCAAAAAGTAAATGGTAAAGCTTTTAAACTTTTAATAAACGGAAGATTTAGAAGTTTTATAAAATATATAAACGGTAAGTTTCTGGGATTACTCATGCTGGGCATGGTCATAAGCTACTTTAGTGTTTCAAAATTATTAGACATTGCCTTAGATAGTTATCCACTATTTGTGTGGAGCGCTTTTTTTGGGATGATTATAGGCAGCATTTATTTTATAGCAAAGGATTTTGAAGAGTGGACTCAAAAAAACATTGTAATTCTTGCTCTAGGTGTTATAGTTGGTGTAGGGTTAAGTCTTTTAGAACCAGCTACTCAAAATGACAATTTAGTATTTGTGTTTTTTTGTGGTATCATTGGTGTATCAGGAATGACACTTCCTGGACTTTCAGGTTCATTTATTCTTATCCTTTTAGGCAATTATGTACTGCTTTTAGTAGATTCTGTTAATGCGCTTTATGATACAATAGCAAATATTGCAAGTTGGGATTTTTCTTTTCTTGATAGTGAACCACGTATGCGTTTGCTAAAAGTTATGGCTATATTTACATTAGGTTCTGTAACTGGGCTTGTAACTCTTTCTAATTTTTTAGGTTATCTGCTTAAAAACTATAGAAATCGCACAAATGCGGCAATAATTGGGTTTATAGCAGGATCTCTCGGGGTTGTTTGGCCTTGGAAAGAACCAATATTTGAACGTGATCTGGTCACTGGCAACATTCAGTATGATCGTGTGGGAGATCCCATTTTACAGAATTATGACAGGTTTTGGCCTAGTGAGTTTTCAACTCAAAATTTAATGGCCTTTTTTTTTATATTAATAGGAATCTTCATTGTGGTCGCGTTGGGTAAATATGGAGAAAAAACACAAAAATATGCGTAAATATGGTCTTATAGGAAAGGAAATTGACTATTCATTTTCAAAAACCCATTTCTCAGAGAAATTTAAAAATGAAGATATTGACGCCTCTTATCAAAATTTTGATTGCGCTACCTTTAAGGAAGTTCAGGATGTATTAGAAAATGAA
>JBALXG010000418.1:0-3120 GCA_036961055.1 Leeuwenhoekiella sp.
CTTAAATTTTTCTTTTTTCGGTGTTGGAAATGGAATAGAATTTTTGAAATCAAAAATTAGATATTGTAATGACTCTTCAGCAATTTCATTAGTTATCTCTCTATTGGGATAGTTTTTCTTAAGAATACTTTTGACAAACGAAATTGCGTCCTTCTTGTAAAACTGAGAAACTCCATTTTTATGATTATGCAAAAAATGTGTGTAAGACGATTGCTCTACATTTTCTGCCTCAATTACATTTATTTTGAAGATTTCACCATCAACCTCTTCAATTATTGTTTTTCCTTTCCGCATCTTTAATCGCTTGCTCAATTATTTCTATGCAATTTACCAAGTCTTTCTCTATTTCTTTACCCCAAAAACGCAAAGTTATCCAGCCACTTTTAAACAATCTTATATTCACCTCTTTATCACGCTCTATATTTCTCTCAATTTTCTGGTGCCAAAATTTCACATTTGTTTTATGATCTTCTTTCCTCCTTTCCCAATCCTTACCGTGCCAAAATTCGCTGTCACAAAATATAGCAATTTTGTGCTTTTTAAATGTTAGATCAGGTTTGCCAAAAACCGATTTGTCATTTTTCCTATATCTATAACCTTTTTTCCATAGAGCTTTGGCGAGTAATTGCTCTATTTTAGAACCTTTACTCTTTACAGCCTGCATGTTTCTTCTTCTTTCTTCTTTAGTAAGTTTATCCACCTGACAAATTTAAAAAGAACTCTTTAAAAATTTCTGTATCTCTTCTACCTTAATTCTTACCTCCAAAATCCTTAACTTAACGGTTTTTCTATAAACCGATGAGATCAATTTACACTTTCCTCCTTCTCCTTTTTTCCTGTACAATTTTTGGCCAAAACATAATGCTTTCGGCAGATCGCCTTTTTGATGGTACAGAAATATATACCAATTATGCGGTTCTGGTAAAAGACAATATGATAACCGAAGTCGGCCCAACAAAAAACCTGCAAAGCAGAGCAGATTCCATCATTAATTTTGGCAACAGCACACTTATGCCGGGAATGATAGAAGGCCATTCGCATGTGTTGCTCTATCCTTACGATCAAACCGACTGGAATGATCAGGTGCTTAAAGAATCCCGAAGCCTGCGTGCCATACGTGGTGCAAAAATGGCCGAAAAGAATCTTATGGCGGGTTTTACCACCATTCGTGATCTGGGCACAGAGGGAGCCGCTTATGCAGACGCCGCAATAAAACAGAGTATTGAGCTGGGTATAAATCCGGGTCCGCGTATGTTGATTGCCGGGCGTGCGATTGTGGCTTCGGGAAGCTACGGTCCTAAAGGCTATAATCCTGATATGGATGTTATTTTGGGCGCACAACCCGCAGACGGTGATGATGTGATACGCGTTACCCGTGAACAAATAGGCCACGGCGCAGATGTGGTAAAAGTATATGCAGATTACCGCTGGGGACCAAATAAAACCGCAATGCCCACATTTTCTATTGACGAACTTACAATGATTGTAGAGACCGCAAAAAGCAGTGGCCGCGATGTGGCAGCTCATTCTTCTACCGCAGAAGGTATGCGCCGTGCCACGCTGGCTGGCGTGCGCACGATAGAACACGGCACAGATGCTACAGATGAAGTGCTGCAATTGATGAAAGAACACGATGTTGCCCTTTGCCCCACGCTCGCCGCGCCTTATGCCATAACAACCTACAGAGGCTGGGACGACAAAACACAACCCGAACCTGAACCCATTTTAAAATCACGCGAATTCTTTAAAAAAGTGCTTAAAAGCGGGGTAAAAGTGGTTGCCGGCGGTGATGTGGGTGTTTTCGCTCATGGCGAAAATGCACGCGAACTCGTTCTCATGTCTCAATACGGCATGCCCAATCTCGATGTTATAAAAGCAGCGACCAGCGGTAATGCCGAAGTTTTTCGGCTTAATGATCTGGGCCAGCTAAAAGCAGGTTTTCTGGCAGATATTATCGCAGTAAAAGGAAATCCTGAAACCGAAATCAATGATCTGTTCAACGTTGATTTTGTTATGAAGGATGGCGTCATCTATAAAAGTGAAAATGAGATTTCTGAATAATTTAAAAGTGTCATATTTCACCGTCACCCTGAATTTATTTCAGGGTCGCAAAAGTAGCCTGATCTTGTTTGTTTAGTACTTTACCAACACCGAAAGGCGTTACTGCGATGCTGTTCCGATAGCTATCGGAACAAGTTCAGCATGACGAAAACATTCTTATGATAGAATATGGGCATTCAATTGAATTTTAACCCAAAATCAATTTTTTTAATTCTCTTAATGAAAACTATTTCCCTTCTTTCCCTCCTTCTCATTCTGGGTTTTACTTCCTGTAAAAATGACGAAGTTATGCCAGATCTTTTAGAAAAAGGAATTTCAGAAAATCTCGCTATTTACCGCAAAAATCAGGTAGATAGTGTCATTTATCGGCTTGATTTTAAAATTCCATTAAAGCAGGAAGATTCTATTCCCGCGCATCTGGATCTGAGTTTAACTATCAACGATCTCGATCAGCCGCTTTATCTTGATTTTAATGAAAATTCAGATCATTTGCTCAACCTGAAAGTCAATGATAAAAGTGTTACAATTGATCACCGCGAAGAACACTTGATTATCGCTCCGGAATACTTGAAAATCGGTCAAAATGATATAAAAATCGACTTTCTTGCTGGCGAATTATCCCTAAACCGGAACCCTGATTTTCTCTACACATTACTGGTTCCAGATCGTGCCAGCACGCTTTTTCCTTGTTTTGACCAGCCTAACATAAAAGCAAATTATATTCTGAATATTACCGCGCCTAAACAATGGAAAGTTATCGCTGGTGCGCCGGAAGAAAAGGCGGTTGAAAACGGTGATTTCACCGCACATCAATTCAAAAAAAGCGACAAAATGAGTACGTATTTGTTCTCTTTTGTCGCAGGAGAATTTCAGGAGGCCACTAGTAAAAATGAAGATCTCACCATGCATATGTTGTATCGCGAGACAGATCCTGAAAAGATAAAATACAGCGTAGATACTATTTTTGATTTACACCAACAGTCGGTTGATTTTCTCGAAGAATACACCGGTCATCCTTTTCCCTTTCAGAAACTTGATTTTGCGGCGATTCCTATTTTT
>JBALXG010000419.1:0-3120 GCA_036961055.1 Leeuwenhoekiella sp.
CGGTTTTAGGTCTTTTAGAGCGATTTTATAATCAGCAACTTGTGATTGTAGCGTGATCATATTACCATAAGCAGACCCATCATCAAGTACAAAAGCTACCTGAATTTTTTCAGGTTTATCATTTAGCGATCGACCTTTAAAAACTAAGGAATCTTTTGAAGCCAAATCAGCTTTTCGGCCTTTTATCGCATCTAGAATAAAGTGCTTAAAGCTGTAATCATATCGCGGTTTAGCATTTAAGTTTTCATTGTCTGGAACAAATAGCTTTTCGATATTCATATCATATTCCGCTTCGTCTTTATTTTCAGTAGGAACGAGTTTAAAACCGCGGCGCCATTCACTAACTAACTTGCCACTATCTTCGGCCGCATCAAAGAGATAAACAGGATTATCTTTAGGGACTACAGTGACTTTATATGAATTCTGATCGTAAAAATCCCAATCTGATGGTTGGCCACTTTCACCGGAAGGATATGAGATATACTTATCATCTGCCAGTTTTACAACAATGCGATAATTTAAATAACCGGCTTCCAGTTTTTCTGCGGGAATAGTGGTTTCATATTGATATGGCGCTACTTCCTTAAAATCAAGCGTTGTCCAATTCATGCCATTTTGAGCGATCAATTGAATCTGCTGAGGTTTTTCTGGCGCCACAAATTGCAAATTGATTTTTAAGGGGGAATTTGCAGAAGTTTCGGCTACAGCTTTATGTTCTAACCAGAGCTTGTCTACAGAATCTTTAGGAGCGACAAAATCCTTCAGTTTATTTGGGCCAAAAGCATCTTCTGGAGACCAGTTTTTAGCGCTTCTGGTTTTACTGATGATATACGTTCCGGGCTTAATGCTGAAGGAATTTCCATTTACTGAAGGAGAATACAAATTGTTGTCATTTATAGCTTCAATAGCTAAATCTGAACCAAGTTCGTTAAGTTTCAAACTCATGGTATGTTCTGCCCATTTAATAACCGCCACAGTTTTTTTAGGACTGTTTTTTCCAAAAGGATTATCTACCCAGATCGCATCAGGCATAACTTCAAGACGCCACGTGTTATCACTTATTTTATCTAAAAAATAAGCTCCGGCGCCATCATAATCGACTACCGGAGAGTTACCATATCCTGCGATTTTGCTTAGTTTTGAAGCGTTTTTTGGTGTTTTTGAGGTGGTATTTGTGTAAATGAAAGTGTCTTCAGCGTTGTAAGTAGCAAGATCTTTTTTATAATCTACCGTAAAATTGTCAAAAGTTGTGTTTTCAGGATAGCTGCCAAAATTTTTATACATGGGCACTTCATGAAAAACCTTTGATGTGATCATTAGGCTCAATGCTTTTTGCGGAGCATAAGCCAAATTCATGTAATGTGTATTGTATTCGGTATTGTAAGGAGCCAGAAAAGTGGGGTCGTAGGCAAACTGTGTCGCAATTTGAATTCCAGCTTTACGGAAACTGCGTGCTATCGCCGGATAAATATAAGATCTGCCTACATCTGCCGCGTCAAATTCATAAACCAGTTTTGCGCCATGATGTTTTTTGATGGCTGCTTCAAATGGAATATTGTAATCATTGACATTTGGCAGATAATTCCCCGGTAATTCTTGCTGATAACCTAAGCCTGTAGGATACCATTGAAATGTTCCGCCCTGAATTCCCGCGTCAAAATAAGCATCAACAAAATGCACACCATGACTAATGTTATAAAAAATGGGTTTTTTAGTACCCGATTTTCGCATCGCTTTGACCATTTTTTTGATGTATTGGGTCACTTTTTTGGCTTCACCACTGTGGTGTGGCTCGTTGCTAACTTCAAACGCTATTATGTTTGGTTCATCTTTGTAGGCAACGCCAGTATAGGGGTTCACATGATTTAGGAATTGCTCCAGATAATTCTGTGCAGCTTTAATCGCACCAGGATCTGTGAGACTTTTGCCTTTTCCATATTTATGTGAAAACCCGGGCGTATCTTCATCGGGCTCTGGCCAGCCATTTCCCCAGAATGCGATAGGCGTGATGACATAATTGATTTCTTTTTTCTTCAGTTCGTTAAGCAGATAATCAAAAGTATCAAGGTGTTCATTTTCTAATAAATTTCCCAGTGTATCGCTTATTTCGGTATCCCAAACGTGAATGCGATAAAGGTCAAAACCTAATCTTGAGAAATGGTAAATATCATCGTCAATTGCTTGTTTAGGATCTATGCCCATTTGTTTTGCCTGGCGATAAGCATGAGCAAACGGAACTGTGTAATTAACACCAAAACCATGAACTTCTTGTTTTGTTTCGCCCCAGCGCATAACGCCGTTATCGTCTACAAAAACATCATTGTTGACAGTTTTTTGAGCAAAAAGATTACTGCTAAAGTTTATAAAAAGCAAAAAACATATAAAAAGACGGC
The DNA here is from genome assembly GCA_036961055.1 of Leeuwenhoekiella sp. Taxonomy (GTDB): domain Bacteria; phylum Bacteroidota; class Bacteroidia; order Flavobacteriales; family Flavobacteriaceae; genus Leeuwenhoekiella. Next base: position 2,394 of record JBALXG010000419.1, read on the forward strand.
TATTTTTTAAGAGAGGCCAAGCATCAAGTGGCTTTTTCATACTATAAGTATTTGAGATAATGGATTGAAAAATCTTTAATACGGTTAAAATCAGTTGATAATAATAAGTAAGTCTCAAATATTTGAAGCTACTTCGTAATTTATTTTATGTTTAACCGCTCTAGTTGTATTTTGACATGCAAAATGAAGGTGAAACAAATATAATAAATGTAATTTATACGTTTAATATATTTGTAAATTTATTTCCGCTTTATTAATATTTAACGACCGTATGAAGGAACAAGCTCTAGATTATTACTCGCATCAAGCAAAAATGTATGTTGCTACAGATTGTATCGTATTTGGTTTTGATGAGGGAGATTTAAAATTATTGATATTTAAGCGCAGGGTTGAACCAGATCAAGGTGTATGGTCATTGATAGGCAGTTTTGTAGAACTTGATGAAGATGTAGATCAGGCTGCACAACGCGTACTTAAAGAAATTACCGGTCTTGATAATGTCTTTTTTGAGCAGTCAAAAACATATGGAAAAGCAGGAAGGGATTATGGTTACAGATGTATTTCGGTAGCGCAGTACGCGCTTATACGAGTTGAAGAATATGACAGGGATCTTGTTGAAAAGTATGGCGCTTTTTGGTACACCATAAAAGATTTGCCTAATCTAGCTCTTGATCATGATCAAATGGTAAAAGACGCTCTTGAGAAACTAAGGAGAAAAGCGCAATAT
>JBALXG010000041.1:0-11436 GCA_036961055.1 Leeuwenhoekiella sp.
CTGTCTATCTAGTAGAACATCATCTTTCAGTTGACTGCGTTTTTCCCAAAGCTTTAGAAAAGTTTGTTGAACAAAATCGTCAGGACCAAGAGTAGATGAGTCAAATTTTTTAGCGAAAGAAAAAAGTTTAGCGTAGTAAATTTTATATAATTTCTCCAAAGACTGAATTTCTCCATCTTTGAGTCCTTTCAATAAAAAATATGTATCTAAATTTTTCAAGAGGTGAAAATTGTATCATACTTCAAACATGAAATGAGGTCTATAAACTTAACAATTTGTTAACGAATATCAAACTTATTACGTTAAAAAATGTAGATGCTTTAAAAATTTCATTTTAAAATAAGGATTATATAATTGTCAGGAAATTCCTAAGGGCGCATAGAATGGGGTACTTCCATCATTTTAATTCGTTTAATCTCAATGTAAAAAATCAGCTTAAAAATTAAAAAATCGGCTGTAGGTAATAAAAACTGACTTGTTAAACAAATACATTTGCTAACTTAAACATCAAATTAATAATTCGTAAACACATGTAAACCACATTACATTCATGGATAAAAAGTCTTCCTACCGGCGACGAGATTTTATAAAAACAAGTTCTATGGGAATCGCGGCAATTCCTTTTGTTAATTATCACCCTAATTTTTGGCAGAAAAAAGCCGATTTTACCCCTATTTCGGTAAGTATTTTCTCAAAACATCTTCAATTTCTTGACTATAATGGTATGAGTGAAGCCGCTGCAGAGATGGGTTTTGATGGTATCGACTTAACTGTTCGCCACAATGGCCACGTTCTTCCAAAGCAAGTGGCAACAGATTTACCAAAAGCTGTTGAAGCAATGCACAAAGTTGGCTTTTCACCACAAATAATGACCACAGATGTTACAGATTCCAATGACGAGATTAATAAAACGCTCTTAAAAACAGCAAGTGATCTTGGTTTTAAGTATTACAGGATGGGATGGCTTGAATATCCAGACAACTTATCTATACCAGAAGCTATAACATACTATCATTCGCAATTCGTAGATCTCGCTACTCTAAACAAAAGTCTCGGTTTACATGGGGCTTATCAAAATCACTCTGGTAAATATGTAGGTGCGGCTGTATGGGATCTTTACCAAATACTGGAAGGTATTTCTCCACAATGGTGTGGATCTCAATATGATATTCGACATGCTACTTTAGAAGGTGCGAACTCCTGGGAGTTGGGTTTAAGACTTATTAAAGATTACATTAAAACCATCGTGGTAAAAGATTTTAGATGGGAAACTAAAAATGGTATAACCGAAATGGTCAATACTCCCATGGGAGAAGGAATGGTAGATTTTAAAAGATATTTTGGTCTGCTTAAATCTTACGGAATTAATGTTCCTGTAGTTATGCATTTTGAGTATGAACTGGGCGGTGCAGAGCATGGTAATGCCACTCTAACTATAGAAAAGGAAGTGGTTTTTGAAAAAATGAAAAAGGATCTTGCATTTGTACGTAACACATGGAATAATGCTTAGCTAATCTATTAAGTAAAAAATATAACTGGTAATGATTAAATTAATGTTGCCGCGATTCTCTTCTTTAAATCATATTTTAAGAAAGAATAAAATAGATTTAAATGAAAATTAAGCAATGTTTGCTATTTGTCATAATCGTCGCAATCATGCTCTTTTCTTGTAAAAATGACGTAGATAATGAAGAAAAAGCAATAGCCTATCTTAAGATTTCTGATGATTATTTAAGCATAACACCTGTAGAGACAAACCTTGAAGTTCCCTGGGATATTGATTCTTCTCTGCCAGACAAACTTTGGTTTACAGAGCAAAATGGTACAGTTTACCTTAAAGATCTCATTACCGACAGTACCAAAAAAATGTATAAGGTGCCAGATGTGATTTACAAAAAATCATATGGTCTTTTAGGGATGGCTGTTCATCCTCTTGAACCTTATATTTTTCTCCATTACACATTTACAAAAGATACTGTTACCATTCAATCGCGATTGGTGCGCTACACCTACGACTCTGACACATTAAAAGAATCAAAGATTCTCATCAATAATATTTCAGGCAACACATATCATAACGGCTCGCGACTAGTAATTTCGCCAGACGGCAAACTTATTTTCTCAATGGGCGAGGTGGGTGATACACCAAATGCTCAGAATGATAGTGTGATTACAGGTAAGATTTTGCGCCTTAATATTGATGGCACTGTGCCTAAAGATAACCCTATAAAAGATAGCTATATTTATACAAGAGGTCATCGCAATCCGCAGGGCTTGGCTTTTAGCGATAAAACGATCTTATATAGTTCAGAACATGGTCCAAATAACGACGATGAGATCAACTTAATTGTCGCAAACAAAAATTATGGCTGGTCAGATGCACAAGGTTTTTGTGATACTGAAAGTGAACAAGAATACTGTGCCACACACAATATAACTGAACCCTTAAAAGCATGGACGCCAACAATCGCAGTGGCCGGACTCGCCTTTTACAATAATGATAAAATTCCTGAATGGCAGAACAGTCTGCTTTTGGCCAATCTAAAAGGTAGAGCGCTACGAGTGCTTAAGCTTAGTGCAAATGGACAACATATTAGTGATGAACACATCTACCTTCAAAAGAAATTTGGCAGAATACGAGATGTTGCTGTTGCTCCCAAAGGCGATATTTATTTCGCGACTAGCAACAGAGATTGGCATCCTCGTTTTCAACCATGGATGTACGATAGCGTGCCAGAAGGTCCTGATAAAATATACAGAATAAGAGCAATGCCTAAGGATGAAGAACTTGATCCCAAACTTGCTATTTATGAAGAAGATAAAGAACCATTAAAGCTTGAGAGCGAAAACTGGAATCCAGATTTGGAAGATGAATTTGTTTCTGGTGGTAAATTGTACGCCAATAATTGCATGAGCTGTCATGGACCTAACGGTCAGGGATCAGAAGATTTAATACCGCCTTTGTCTGGTACAGATTGGGTTACTGGTGTTAAAGGCAAACTTATACGCACCGTACTCACAGGACTTTCATATCCCATTGAAGTAAATGGTAAAAAATATAATCAAGAAATGCCATCATATTCCCAACTTACAGACCAGGAAATTGCAGATATTTTGACTTATATTAGAGGTAGTTTTGATAATGAAACCTCGGGAATTATCATGGGAGAGGTCTTTGAAGAACGCAAAAGCATTAAATGAATTAAATTTCGCTTATATGAAAATTCATTATTCTAAAAAAAGATTACGTCAAAACCTGATAATGGGCTCTGCCTGGACGATTTTAACCCTTTTAAAGCTATTTTTTCTTAAAGAATTGCAATGGACAGATTATGGTTTGTTTAGCCTTGGGCTTATTTATTTTGCAGTTTATTTTTACGAGTTGCAATATCAATACTTTACGATTGCAGACGGTTTTATTTATAAGAACTCCCTTTTTTCTAAAAAAATAGAATTAGACAAGATTGAAAACATAAAAAAGTATGCCGGCGATATAATTTTAATGTCGCAAGATAAAAAGTTGAAAATAAACCCTCTTATTATTACAGCAGAATCTAAACGTAAACTAGAGGAGCAATTAAATATCACTTTTCATAGTTTAAAATATAGTGAAAACGCACCAGTATAATATTACCACAACATGGACAGGCAATACAGGTTCTGGCACGTCTAAATATAATACCTACACTAGAGATCATTCAGTGTTTTCTGAAGGAAAACTACACGATATTTCTGGCTCTTCAGATCCTCATTTTTTAGGTAATACAAAAAGATACAATCCAGAAGAACTTTTTCTTGCCTCACTTTCGTCCTGCCACATGCTGTGGTATTTACATTTATGCGCTACAAATAAAATTGTAGTTACATCATATAGCAACAAGGCTCAAGGGTTAATGGAAGAATTTGAAAATGGCAGCGGAAGATTTAAAGAAGTTACTTTATTTCCACACGTTTCTGTACAAACTTCTGAGATGATAGAACCGGCAAAACATTTACATAAAGAAGCTAATAAAATGTGTTTTATCGCAAATTCATGCAACTTCAAAATCGGTCATAAACCTGAAATAATGGTCGAATAGCACATTAAATTGGCGCTGAAATGGAAATCCTTATAAGAAAAAACACCCAATGTTTGAAGTAGAATTAAAAGCTTTAGTTCATAATAAAACTGAAACCATTAAACGCCTCGAAAGTTTAAGTGGCAATTCTTTAGACAAAGTTCGCTACGATGATATTTATTTTGATAAAGAAGACAATCTTAAAAAGGCAGATAAAGAATTGCGCATACGCGAAAAGACTAATTTAGTAACTCAGGAAAAAGTTTGTAAACTTACTTTTAAGGATGCTCCTTTTGACCAAAAAAGCAAATCAAAACCCGAATTTGAGACTGAAATAACCGATTTTAATACCGGAATAGCCATTTTTCAAAAATTGGGTTATGTCATTTCAACACAATACACTAAAAATTGTCTTTTGTGTGATTTAATTTATAAGCATCAAAAAATTGAAATCGCAGTTGTAGAAATTTCAATGCTAAAGGACACTTTTATAGAAGTAGAAATACAAACTGAAAATCAACAGGAAACCGCTAAACTTTTTATCATTCTCTACTCGTTTCTTGAAGAAATAGGAATTTCAAAGGACGAAGTTACCAATGAATACTACGTTGATGCTATTAAAAATAGCACAACATAATTAAAAAAGCTTTTTAATTACCACCTACAAGAATAAGTTTCTCCTGTCTACCGCTTATATATTTAAAACCTTTTGGTCCCCAGAATCCATCTTCTTCAAGCATAATACGCACATCTTTTTTCCACTCTGGCACATTAACAGTTGCGTTAAGTTCAATCGCATATGACGTATTAGGGAAAAGAGGATAATCTCCAGTTCCCGGCACACCTTCCTGACTGTCCCACATACCAAAAGTTGCTCCTGCAGAATGCCCATAAAGACCTAATGGATGCGTATAGATTGATGGTCTTAATCCTTCAGTTTTTGCTTCCTCTAAAGATTTAAGCAAAATCTCATTTCCGGTTTTACCAGTTTCAAAATTAGCTGTAAAAATATCCTGAACTTTATTTCCTTTCGCGAAAGCGTCTTGTAAAAACTGAGGAGGCTCAGTCTCGCCATCTTTTAATACATAAGCATGTTCCTGACAATCTGTATTTAGCCTAAGATATGTTATCCCAAAGTCACAATGCAAAAGATCACCCGGTCTTATGATTTGCTCTTTATTACTTTTTGTAAATGAGGTAATATGACTCCCCAATTGCTGGTCTGCTCGCTGAATATCTACCGTAGGATGAAACCAGGTATTTAGTCCCATATCTGTAATTTTTTGTCTGAAAAACCAAACAACGTCATCTGTTGTGGTAGTTCCCGGTTTGATAACTTTAGTACTAAAAGCTTCTTTTACAATATTGTGTGTTACATTTACCAGTTCCTGAAAAAGTTGCATTTCCATAGGCGTTCGGGTTTCAACCCAGCCTACAGCAAGCGGCTCTGCAGAAACAACTTTTGATTTATAGTCTGCGGGCAACACATTCATAAACGCATCATAATCTGTTTTTACAATACCATCTGCGATCCCAAAATCATCTGAATAGTTAAGACCTATTTTCTTAGGATTGCGATCTGTTATAATCTTCATAAGCGCCTTCCACTGGTCTGGCTCCTTCTCTTTATCCCATGAAGAAGTAATATTATCTCCTATATTATACCTTGCTACAGCCAGTTTTTCTAATTTATTATTGCTTTCATCATAATAAAAAACGAGCATCGTCCTTCTGCGGGCGTTAAGCCAGGTTGCTGGTAGCATCGTGCGTAAAACCGGATCTTCATTGTACTCTCTTGAGATAATTACCCACATATCTATACCCGTGCGGTACATAAGATCTGGCAATACTTTGTCAAAACGTTCGGCAAGAATTTTATCGATAAGCTGAGCTTGATCTCTTTGAGGTAAAATCTGAGCGTGAGAATATGTTGTTATTGCTAAAGCAGCAATTATGAGAAGGTTACGCATAGAGTTTTGATGAAGTGAATAAGGCATAAGAAAAGATGAAAAATAACCAATTAAACCCAATAAAAAAGGCGCCTGAGGCACCTATTTTCATTTAATTCTTTTTACCTTTTTTTCGCTTGCGCTCTGCTTTTCGGCTAAAGTCCATCGCTATTAATTGATTGACTTCTTCTTCAGTCATAATAGCGCTTAATTTTTGTTTAAAATCACTTTGCAATTTGTCATACGCTTCTCGTATATCTTCCGGCTTTTTAGTGCGATCTGTTTGTAACTCCTGAATTGATGTAATATGCTCAACAAGATAATTACGTAGCACTTCTATTTCAAAATTATCAAGATCAAAAGTTTCCTGATATTCATCAAGATGCGCGGCAACAACATCTTCTGGCGATACCGGCTCTGGAGCCGGCATAGGTGTTCTTGGTTGCTGACTCATACGTCCCGATGATCCTCTTCTACCTCCATACTGAGCAGAAACCTGCTGAATGCCTAAAAAACACATTAATAAAATCAAAACTATACGCATAACTTTTAATTTTTTGTAAAGAAAAACAAAATTAATAAATCTCACTTGCTTTAACCAGTCTAATAAACTCTGCACGGTAACCTTCAGGATCATATTCTATGCCATTTTCTGCGAGATTTATTATATCATCCCTATCTGTACCTTTTGCGTATTCTGATTTGCGCAAACGCATACCAAATAATGCAACACTAGCCATAAAATTAATATCGCCTGAACCCTTATCAATTTTTTGTGTGGTATTCATAACTATTTTACTTAGCAATTTACTCTCATTTTCATCCGGATTTTTGTAGCGTACTTTAACTGTAAGCAGCTCATCATTAAAACCTGAAACGCTTTTATTTATAGTATACTTTAAAGAATCTACATCCTTAAGAAACTCAGATTCTACCCCTACAGGTATTATCTCATACAAAGCGGTTACTGAATGCCCGCTTCCTATCTCGCCAGCGTCTTTTTTATCATCATTAAAATCTTCATCATTAAGCAATCTGTTTTCGTATCCTATAAGACGATAACCTTTTACCTGAGCGGGATTAAATTCTACTTGAATTTTTACATCTTTTGCTATAGTATATAAAGTCCCTCCTAATTCTGTTCCCAAGACTTTTCTGGCTTCCTGCATCGTATCGATATAAGCATGATTCCCGTTTCCTTTGTCGGCTAAAGTTTCTAGTTTTGAATCCTTATAATTACCCATACCAAAGCCCAGACAGGTTAAAAATATGCCGTCGTTTCTCTTTTCTTCAATAAGTTTTTCCATTTCTTTATCGCTGCTGGCACCTACGTTAAAATCTCCATCTGTACCCAGAATCACGCGATTATTACCACCTTCTATAAAATTATCTTTTGCAATTTTATAGGCCAGATTTATTCCTTCTCCGCCGGCTGTACTTCCGCCGGCTTGTAAATTATCCAGAGCTTCAAGAATTTTTGTTTTTTCAGAACCGTTTGTAGGTTCAAGTACGACTCCCGCTGCACCTGCATAAACTACAATTGATACTTTATCCTGCTCTCTTAATTCATTAACCAAAATTTTTAATGCAGATTTCAGCAAAGGAAGTTTATTGACATTATTCATTGATCCTGAAACGTCAAGCAAAAAAACAAGATTTGAAGCAGGAATATCTGCTAAAGGGATTTTTTTGCCCTGCAGACCGATTTTGACCAGTTTTGACCGGTTATTCCACGGACTTTCAACCACCTCTGTATTGATAGAAAAAGGATTTTCATCTTCAGGCTGCGGGTAATTATAATTGAAATAATTGAGCATTTCTTCTATCTTAACGGCGTTTTCAGGCACTTCCTGACCATTATTTATCATTCGCCTTATGTTGCTGTATGCCGCTCTGTCTACATCGATTGAAAAAGTTGAAAGCGGATTAACTGCTACGTGCTTAAAAGTATTTTCATTAATCTCCTTATAACTTTCTGACTGTGGAACCTGTTGTTGGGGAGAAATTGAACTAAAGTCTCTAATCACAACACCTTTAGAGACACTCTGCACATTTTGTTGCATTTCAGCTTCATTACCTACAATAACAACTTCCTCTAAGGCAGGTTTGTCTGCTTGCATAACAATATTAAAAGTGGTATTTTCTTTTATAGTTCTTTGAAGGCTCTTGTAACCTACAAATGAAAAAAGTAAGGTTTGACCTTTTGCAGCTTTTATATGAAATGCACCTTCCAGATCTGTAACAGTGCCTCTGGTTGTCCCTTTTAACAAAACATTTACACCCATTAATGGCTTTTTTTGCTCATCTGTTACAACGCCGGTAATTAGCAAATCCTGAGCCTCAATTTTAAGAATTGATAGAAATAGAATAATTGAATATAGAATTGCTTTCATTTAATATATCGTTTGATATTATGCATATATCAAGATGTATACCCTTTTTTCTAATAGGTGAAAAATGTGATTTTAAATCTGCTGTTCAGATTTGAGCGAGCGTACTGTCGCACCCCTTTGAACTTTACCGTTTCTCGTTCTTACAAATGCAGAAGTACAATAAACGGCTTTAGGCACTTCATATTTTCCTAAAGCAGTGAAATCTATTTGTGCTGCTTCAGTATTCTGTGTTTCCATTACAAGAATTAATTTTTCGCCCAGCTTTTCATCTCCTTCTGAAGCTATAAAAAATGGAACGTCAATGGTAGAAGCTAATTTGTTTTCTATCTGTTCTGGAAATAATTTTATGCCACCGCTATTTATAACATTATCAACACGACCCAGCCAAATAAACTTCTTATATGATATTAAATCTACTATGTCATTTGTTATAATAGGATCTGTACTTACTTTGGGAGCTTTAATAACCAGGCAACCGCGCTCATCCTGACTAACCGTAACTTTACTAAGCGTTTTAAAAGGAACCTCACCTTCTCTGCGTTTTTTAGAATTAATACGTTTTACAGCGATATGTGTAATCGTTTCGGTCATTCCATAGGTTTCATAAACCTTAGTATCAACATCCTTAACCATTTTTTTTAGTGATTCTGAAAAAGGCCCACCACCTACAATTAACTTACTTATTAAATGTAACCTGGCAACAGAATTATCAAGCTGAAATGGTGTCATTGCGCAAAAATCATAACGCTTAAAAACATTATCAAGAGGATTTGCCATAGGCGGAACAAGATCAAGTCGCCACCCTAGAATCATTGCACGTACCAGCATCATTTTGCCAGCGATATAACGAGAAGGAAGACACAAAAGAGCAGTCGTATCTGCATCGAGTTTAAAATGCTTCCCAGTCGCGTGAGCACTGTTAACCATATGCTTTTTGTACAATTTGATGGTCTTAGGCTCACCGGTAGAACCTGAAGTATTAACCATCACATAATCTTTATCATTGAGCCACTCAAGCAAAAACCCGCCAACCTCTTCTTCATGAGGTTCTCCTTCTTTTATATATACAATTGCAAGTTCAATAAGTGTAGAAGGCTTATAATGTCTTCCGTTTAACTGAAAATCCGGATGTATATACTTTTTAGCCATTTTGGTTGAAATTTAATCGGCTACTAAATGCTCTTCAATTTCTTTTTGAGGAGGTGTAACCTTGCCGAAAAGCTTGTCCCTCCAGCCGGTCCATTTATATTTAAATGCTAATATAGCCAAGAAGATAGGATACACAATGAAAACTGGCATAATAACGTCAAACCCTTGGGAAGGCTCTGAAATATCTTTTAGTATTGATTCTGTTTGAAAAGCAGTCCAGTCTGCAGTAACAAGTATTGAAGTGATAAGATTGTTTGCCGCATGAAAACCTAACGAAAGTTCCATACCTTCATCCATAAGTGTCATTATTCCTAAAAGAAAACCGGTACCTATGTAGTACACCATTATAATATTTCCCAATTTACCAACTTCGGGATTAAAAAAATGCAAACCCCCAAATATCAAAGATGTCATTATTAATGGAAACCATTTATTCTTTGCTAACATTCCAAAACCCTGCATTAAATAGCCCCTAAATAAGTATTCTTCAAGACTGGTTTGAATAGGTACTAATAGTATAGCCAAAACCGTTAAAATCAAAAATGGAACTAACTTAAAGTTAAATATATAATCCTGAGGATTAGTAAAATAATCTATCCCAGTGGTCACAATCGTAAATAAACCAATAAGTGTAAAAGCAAAAAGCGCCCTGCTCCAATCAAATTTTTTACGTGATGTTGTAACGTCTATAAGTTTTTGATGATGTATAAACCGTATTGAAAATATTAATGCTGCAAAAGCGATTACAAATGGTATCAAAATGAGAAAGAATGTCAAGTTGCTATCCAGCATGGTAAGCATATCATTCTGATCCATTCCCTGTAAAATTGTAGGCCCCTTTAAAAATATAAGTGCTAATAGTAATGGTACCTGACCTACTACAGAAGCAGCTATTACCAGCAATGATCCTAAAAGATATCTCCAAAATTCTGACTGGCATTTATAAGCCTGCTCTATAAACATAATTTAAAATTGAAAGGACCACTTTTCTCGTGAATTATACTGAAGCTCGCCCTGATTTATTTGCAAAGGTGAAGATACATTATTTGTGTATAAACTACCAGTACCAAGGCCTTGCGGCATAGTTGTGTTTTTAATAAAAGTATATTGTGCAATTGCATTTAAACCTATATTACTCTCGAGTGCAGAGGTTATCCACCAGCCTATATTCTGTTCTTCTGCAAGTTGTATCCAGGATTCGCTACCGCGAAAACCCCCTATTAAACTGGGTTTTAGTATAATAAACTGAGGTTTTATATGCTGGAGGAGCGTTTTTTTTGCTTCGTACCGATCTACGCCTATTAGCTCTTCGTCAAGTGCGATGGGGATGGGAGTTTGCTCACACAAATTTTTCATCGCTTCTGGCTGACCTTGTTTTATAGGCTGCTCAATAGAATGCAAATTAAACTGTGATAAAACATTGAGTTTATCAAGTGCCTCCTTTGGTGTAAAAGCTCCGTTTGCATCTACACGCAACGTGATTTTATCTTCAGAAAATTCTTTGCGAATGCCTTTTAAAAGCTCAACTTCACTTTTAAAATCTATCGCTCCTATTTTTAACTTTATGCAGTCATAACCGGCTTCTAGCTTCTCATTGATTTGCTCTTTCATAAACGAGGGATCACCCATCCAGATTAAGCCATTTATAGGAATTCCCTCTTCTCCTTTTGTAAAAGCCGAAGGAAATAGCTCAAAAGGGTTTTCACTTTCTAAAGACCGAAATGCCATTTCTAAACCAAACTGAATACTGGGAAAATCGGTTAATTTATCATAGAGCTTTCTTTCGCCCTGAGCGATATTATTACATGCCCATTTTAGGTTTTCTTCATAATCTGGCCGGTCGTCAAAACTCAGTCCTCTTAAAATTCCGCACTCCCCTATTCCAAA
>JBALXG010000420.1:0-3114 GCA_036961055.1 Leeuwenhoekiella sp.
TCCTGGCCTGGAAAATTTATTCTATAGTTACAGATCACTTTAGACCAAATCCCACCCGATTAAGAGATTGGATTTCTTCTCCTAAATCAACCGGTTACGAAGCTTTGCACATTACAGTAATGGGTTTGCGCGGTCGCTGGGTAGAAGTACAAATACGTTCTGAGCGTATGAACGAGATTGCAGAAAAAGGTTACGCTGCGCATTATAAGTATAAAGAAGGCGATGAAGATGACCAAACCATGGATGCATGGCTTAACCGCCTGCAGGATGCCCTTGAGAATCACGAGACAAATGCTGTTGAATTTGTAGAGCAATTTAAACTTAACCTTTATAATAAGGAGATTTTTGTCTTCACCCCTCAAGGTGATTTATAATCACTTCCCAAAGGAGGTACTCCTCTGGATTTTGCTTTCAGCATTCATACTGAAATAGGTTTACATACCAGAGGCGCTCGTGTAAACGGTAAATTAGTCCCGCTTAGTCACGAATTAAAAAGTGGCGATCAGGTTGAAATAATTACCTCAGAACACGCAAAACCTAACAATAACTGGTTAGATTATGCTACTACTGCACGTGCACGAGCAAAAATCAAGTCTTCTCTCAAGGATGAGAAGAAAGATGTAGCTGAAGATGGGAAAGTTATTCTAGTAAGAAAATTACGATCTCAGAAAATCTCATTAGATGAAAAGGTCGTTAATGAGATGGTTCTTTATTTTAAATTAAAAACCAGTCTTGATCTTTTTTACAGAGTTGGTATAGGTACGATTGACAATAAAATGATAAAAGAATTTGTTGCCTCACGCAGCAATGCCTTCGTAAGTTTTATTAAAAACAGAATACGCAAGCCGGCAGTCGCAGAGCATGTTGACAGAGATGAAATCACTCAGAAATACGACCTTCTTGTTTTTGGCAAAGATGAGCAAAAACTTGATTACACGCTGGCAAACTGCTGTAATCCTATTCCGGGAGATAAAGTTTTTGGTTTCACAACGGTTTCAGATGGTATAAAAGTTCACAAGCAAAACTGCCCTAATGCAATTTCGCTGCAAAGCAATTATGCGTATCGTATTCTTCCTGCAAAATGGATAGATTCATCATCGCAGGAATTTAAGGCAGACCTTGAACTCACAGGGATTGACAACATAGGATTAGTTAATGATGTCACTCGTGAAATTTCAGATCATATGCATGTAAATATGCGAAGCCTGCATTTTACGACTAACGATGGCGTTTTTAAGGGAAATATTACCGTTATTGTAAAGAATAAGGAACATTTGAGAAAACTTATAGAGAACCTCAAAAAAATTAGTGGTATCGACAAAGTCATTAGACTCTAATGGTTACCTTTGTACCCGCAAATTATGGCAATACGAGCAACAATAAATAAAGATCAGGAAGTCGTAAAAAACGTCTTCACAAAATTTCTTGAGGAGAAAGGACATCGCAAGACCCCAGAGCGTTATGCGATTCTTCATGAGATATATAATCATGAAGATCATTTTGATATAGAATCTTTATACATAAGTATGAAGAATAAAAATTATCGAGTGAGCCGTGCTACTTTATACAATACAATTGAAATATTACTAAGTTGTGGTCTTGTGCGCAAGCATCAGTTTGGACAAAATCAATCTCAGTACGAGAAATCTTATTTTGATAAGCAGCATGATCATGTAATACTTACAGACACTGGTGAGGTTATAGAATTTTGTGACCCGCGCATACAGTCTATTAAAAAAACCATTGAAGAGGTTTTTAATATCGAAATAAACAAACATTCCCTTTACTTTTACGGTAACAGAAAATCAACCGAAGACAACGAATAAATTACATGGCAGTAGACTTACTTCTAGGTCTCCAATGGGGAGACGAAGGAAAAGGTAAAATAGTAGACGTTCTTACCAAAAATTATGATATAATAGCCCGTTTTCAGGGTGGGCCCAATGCGGGACATACTCTTGAATTTGATGGTATAAAACATGTCTTACACACCATACCTTCAGGAATTTTTCATCCCAGCGCAATAAACCTTGTTGGTAATGGCGTCGTTATAGATCCTGTTATCTTTAAAAAGGAACTTGATAATCTGGAAAAATTTAATCTTGATTACCATTCCAGATTACTTATTTCAAGAAAGGCGCATCTTATTCTGCCTACTCATCGCTTGCTTGATGCAGCTTCTGAAGCTTCAAAAGGTAAAGCGAAAATAGGTTCTACTTTAAAAGGCATTGGCCCTACTTACATGGATAAAACCGGCCGAAATGGTATGCGTGTAGGTGATCTTGAACTTGATGACTGGAAAGATCGTTACGCTGCTTTGCGCGATAAGCATATAGCAATGATCGATTTTTACGACGCAAAAATTGAATATAATCTTGAGGAACTTGAGGCCGAATTCTTTAAAGCGGTTGAAATTTTAAAGTCTCTTAATTTTATTGATTCTGAAGAATATTTATATCAGGCTCAAAAAGCAGGAAAATCTATTCTGGCAGAAGGTGCTCAGGGATCTTTGTTAGATATTGATTTTGGTACTTATCCTTATGTAACTTCCTCTAATACAACTGCAGCTGGTGCATGTACAGGTTTAGGTGTAGCGCCGGGAGATATTACAGAGGTTTTTGGTATTTTTAAAGCATATACAACACGTGTAGGTTCTGGCCCATTCCCTACTGAACTTTTTGATGAAGCAGGCGAAACAATGGGTCGCGTAGGTAATGAATTTGGTGCAACTACTGGCCGCCCACGCCGTTGTGGCTGGTTAGATCTTGTAGCTTTAAAATACGCTGTACGTATTAATGGTGTTACCCAGTTAATGATGATGAAAGGTGACGTGCTTTCAGGTTTTGATACTATTAAGGTATGTACATCGTATAAATATCAGGGTGAAGTTATAGAACATTTTCCATACAATATAGAACCAGAAAATGTTGAACCTATCTACACTGAATTAAAAGGGTGGAAAGAGGATCTTACAAAAATGAACGAGGACGGGCAGCTTCCGAAAGAACTTAATGATTACATTGATTATCTTGAGAAAGAGCTTGAAACTCCTATTAAAATTGTATCTGTAGGACCAGACAGGACTCAGACAATACACAGATAAAAACTTATTAC
>JBALXG010000421.1:0-3109 GCA_036961055.1 Leeuwenhoekiella sp.
CTATTAGATTTGCCGCGGTACAATTAGGCGGTGCTGAAGCTTTTGCAAACGTTACTCTTGAACATTTAAAAAAACAAGAACGAGTAGAAGACACTTATCAACAGACAAGAATTGCAAAAATTGCGATGCTTCTTGAATCTGGTCGCCTGTGGATAGAAGCAGCTGGTAAATTAGCTGACACCACAGATGAATCATCATCTGCAGAGCTTGTAAATTATGCTAACATGGTGCGCACCGCTATTATGGATATTTGCAATGAAGTGATTAAACTTAGTGAGCGCTCTGTAGGTTTACAGGGTTTTATGCAAGATCATCCTATGGAAAAATTGCATAGAGATCTTACTACGTATTTAAAACAACCGGGGCCAGATTACGCGCTGGCAAATATTGGCAAGTTTACAGCTCAACTTAAAGATATGAATCATGTCAAATAGTATAACACAAGAAATTTTACTTGGCGCCCCTCTTCTTAATAAAGCTGGTATTTTTTATGATGTAGGACCTTCATTAATTGTTGCACCTCATCCTGATGATGAATCTTTGGGTTGTGGCGGCATGATAAAATTATTAAGGGATCAAAATGTTCCTGTACTGGTCGTATTTATGACAAGCGGTTCTGCTTCTCATCATTCAAAAGAATTTCCGCAAGAACGTTTGGCTCAAATCAGAGAGCAGGAAGCCAGAAATGCCTGCGAAGAGCTGGGTGTAGCTAATGATGCCATTTTCTTTTTAAAACAACAAGATTCACAAGTTCCTAATATTGATGAGGAAAAGGTGAGAGAATTGGGAAATCAAATATTAGAAATCTTTAAAACTAACAATCTCAAAACTATTTTTTTACCCTGGCGCAGAGATCCTCACGGAGATCACATTGCTACTTTCAATATAGTGGCTCGTGCAATTGAAACTTCAGGCTTAGAACTTCAAGTAGTAGAATATCCTATTTGGCTCTGGAAAAATGGTAAAATTACTGATTGGCCTATAAATGAAAACGTTCATCCTTTCAGACTTGATATTAGCAATGTAAAAGACGTTAAAAGCAAGGCGGTTTTTGCCCATAAAACTCAAACCACACGTATCATAGCAGACGATCCTGAGGGTTTTATACTTACTGAAAATTTACTGGCTCCGTTTATGGGAGATTATGAATATTATTTTTTCTCAAAAGATCAAAATGCAGCAACACTCGATAAGCGGTATTTTGACAAATTATACACTGATAATAAAGATCCCTGGAATTTTGAAACCAGTGATTACGAAAAGGAAAAATATGAACAAACCATTTCTGCACTTAGTGACAGAAAATATAAATCTGCTTTTGAAATAGGTTGCTCTATAGGCGTTTTAACACAAATGCTGGCTGGCAAGTGCGACAAATTGCTAGCTGTTGATATAAGTCTTCTTCCTATAGAAAAAGCTAAAGAAAGATGCATTGGCCTAAATAATGTGTCATTTAAAGCGATGGATATAAGCGAGCAATTTCCTGATAGTTCGTTTGATCTTATTTTACTGTCTGAAGTAGGATATTATCTTAATAAATCAACGTTAAACAATCTATTTTCAAAAATAGATCAACATCTGGAAGATGGTGGTGATTTTTTAATGGTACACTGGACATCATATGTGGGAGAGTATCCCCTTGCCGGGAGAGAAGTAAATCTGTTATTTCAATCTTTTAATGAGAAAGATTTAAAATTTACAATGGTCAAGAAACATATTCATGAGAGTTATGAACTCTTTCTCTGGAAAAAGTCATCATAAGTCTGGATATTTTTATTACAGCCAAAATGACTTTCTAAATCTTTAATTGCAGAAAAAATATTTATATCGGGATATTTTATACTCCAAATCTCGTTGCTTAGTAAAGCTGTCTCCAGATATCGCACTAAAGATTGATAACGTTCATTTTTATCATAAAGCTCCTGAACCTTTTCTACGGGCAGATCTATAAGCGCTGCAATTTCAAAAATAAGTTGTGATTCACGGCTTGTATAAAAATTCCTAATCATTTCAAAAGCCTTAAATTTTACTTTTAGGCGTTCCAGGCTTTGAACATTGCACGTATCCTTTTTATCATCAAGTACAGACCACTTCATCAATTGATCTCCAAAACCGCTAGGTGCTCGTGGTACTTTTCGCGTAGATGTTGTCACAATAGTTTTTATACAATGCTTAGTTACAAAACCATGACTCACGACTAAATCAAACATGGCTATATCTTCTAAATTATGAAGTGGTGGCATCCCTCCTATTTTTTTATAAGCATATTTTCTAATCGCCATATTAGGACCAGAATTAAAAGGATGCTTTGGCCAGGGATCTTTTACATCTGGATAAATTTCTGCTTCAAGCCTGCACATTAGATCCATATAATTGCGGCTTGCCTGTAAATACTTTTTTGCCTGACAATCAAGATCACTATCGTCAACCAGAATAAGACCACATACAAGATCGTATGAAGAATTCATGTATTCATGTAAATTATAAACCCAGAATTCATCAGCAATAGTATCTGCATCTGTCGTCACAATAAAGCCATTTTCAACTAAACGTGTACACGCAATATTCATCAAAATACGTCTTGCAGCTCCTACATTATTTATAATTTGCGAATTAGAAACCAGATTTATAAGCGGAAAATCGGGATATTTTGCCTTAAAATCGACACATAATTGGTAGGTTTTGTCTGTACAATTATTACAAAGCACTATAACCTCAAAAAGATTAGAATCTAAAAAGCTGGCATCAGGATTTTGCTGAATCCGAATTGATTCGAGAGTTTTTATAATTGTTTCTTCCTCATTTTTAGCCGGTATAGTAATTACAATTTCCTTTTTTAGTGCTTTATTAAAATAAGAATTCAGAGTTTCTGATAGCTTATCTATTGCAGTAGTATCTTCCAAGTATTGTGACAATTTAAAAAGATTAGCAGTTCTGATATAACTTTGACATATCTATCAATCATAATATCATGAATCTAAAATATATTTAAAAACAGAATTGCAATAAGGTTTCACTAATATTTAACAACCGCATTAAATAATAATTTAGCTTTAAATTACTGAAAACTAATTATTTTCACCTAAAAATCGCTTAGATCAAAGCACTT
>JBALXG010000422.1:0-3103 GCA_036961055.1 Leeuwenhoekiella sp.
TGGGGTGAGATTTCTGATGAAAATGCCGCAATAAACGCTACTGGTATAGAATATCTGGCACCTACAGATAAACCGTATTATGAATACAGCTTTGGAGTGGGGAACATATTTAAAATATTGCGCATAGATTTTAATTTTAGAGGAAATTACCTTGATTTACCAGATGCCAGAAAGTTTGGTGTTACGGGAGCTTTAGAATTTTCTTTTTAAAGAGCTATGCAGTTAAGTTTATAAAGGTTTTGTATAGAGTATTTTCTATGTTTCACCGATTTTCTTTGTCTTAAGTGTTGATTTGAGGTACTTTTGACATCCCTGATTATAATAAATAAACCGTTACATGACGGAAAAATTAACTATGACGAGAGACAAAATTACAACCTTCGATGTTCTGATAGAGATTCCGAAGGGTAGCCGCAACAAGTACGAATACGACTTCAAATTAAAAAAGATACGTTATGACCGTATGATCTTTTCTTCTATGATGTATCCGGCAGATTATGGTTTTATACCAGAAACTTTAGCGCTAGATGGAGATCCATTAGATGTTTTAGTATTGGTTACAGAACCTACTTTTCCAGGTTGTGTTATGGAGGTAAAGCCTATAGGTGTTTTTCACATGACAGATGAAAAAGGTCCTGATGAAAAGGTTATATGCGTTCCTGTAAGTGATCCTATCGCTAATTCTGTAAATGATTTATCAGAACTTAATCCTCATTTAATTAAGGAAATTGAACATTTCTTTCAGGTTTATAAAGATCTTGAGAAAAAGAAAGTAGATGTAGGTGGCTGGGGTGATGTACATGAGTCAAAAGAAATAATTAGACAATGTATAGACAGATATGCGGCAAGCGATATACCTGTTGAAGAAGTGAGTATTAAATAATATCCACCTTTAAAATAAATTTAAAAAGGCCACATATATTGTGGCCTTTTTTTGTTATTCATACTTGTATTATACTTATTAGTAATATATTCCTTCAATTTCTTTACTTTAGCACTACATCTATATTAAAACCAAAAATCGATCTATGGAGTCAAATGTTATTTTTATTCCCATTGTTCTAGCTGTTCTGGGATTGCTGTTTATGATTGTAAAAAGATCTTGGGTAAAAAAGCAAAATCCCGGTAATGAAAAAATGCAGTCAATATCAAAAAGTATAAAGGAAGGTGCTCTTGCATTTCTAGCAGCAGAATATAAGTTGCTTTTGATTTTTGTAGTAATCGCTTCTATACTATTGTTTGTAATTTCAAACGTTGTAGCTACTACTAGTTGGTTGATTGTCCCGGCTTTTATAACAGGAGCTTTCTTTTCGGCTTTGGCAGGAAATATAGGTATGCGTATTGCAACAGATGCAAACTCCCGCACGACTGAAGCAGCAAGAACAAGTCTGCCTCAGGCGCTTAAAGTAAGTTTTGGTGGGGGAACAGTGATGGGCTTAGGCGTAGCGGGTCTGGCAGTTTTAGGATTGAGTCTTTTCTTTTTGTTTTTTGTCTCTCAGTTTATGGGAGTCTCTGGTGATTTTTATAATGATATGACTATGGTTCTTGAAGCTCTGGCGGGATTTTCACTGGGGGCAGAATCTATAGCCCTATTTGCCCGTGTAGGCGGGGGTATTTATACAAAAGCTGCAGATGTAGGTGCAGATCTTGTGGGCAAGGTAGAAGCCGGCATTCCAGAAGATGATCCTCGCAATCCTGCTACTATAGCAGATAATGTAGGTGATAACGTAGGTGATGTAGCCGGAATGGGAGCAGATCTTTTTGGCAGTTATGTTGCAACCGTTCTTGCAGCTATGGTTTTGGGAAATTACCTCGTAAGAGACATGTCTCAGGAAACACCCTTTACTGATAATTTTAATAATATGGGACCCATACTTTTACCTATAGTTATTGCCGGTGTGGGTATTTTAGCTTCCATTATTGGCACTTTTCTGGTAAAAATACCCGATAATTCTGCCCGTGAACCACAAGTGCAAAAGGCTTTAGACAGAGGTAACTGGGTAGCTATTTTTTTAACACTGGCCGCAAGTTATTTTTTAATTACCTGGATGCTTCCTGAAAAGATGGTTATGCATTTCTTTGGAGAAGGAGATAAGGAAATTTCATCTACTAATGTATTTCTATCGGCATGTATTGGTCTTGCGGTAGGCGCATTGATTTCTGTGGTAACGGCTTACTATACAAGTTTAGGGAAGAAACCTGTTATGGATATTGTACAAAATTCATCAACTGGGGCAGCGACTAATATTATAGCAGGGCTGTCTGTAGGTATGCAATCTACCTGTCCCTCTGTATTACTATTTGCAAGTGCTATTTATGGGTCTTATGAGCTTGCGGGGTTTTATGGCGTTGCACTTGCAGCTTCAGCCATGATGGCTACTACAGCAATGCAACTCGCTATAGACGCGTTTGGGCCAATTGCAGATAACGCGGGTGGTGTTGCAGAGATGAGCGATCTGCCAGCCGAAGTACGTGAACGTACAGATATTCTTGATTCTGTAGGTAATACCACCGCAGCTGTGGGTAAAGGTTTTGCCATCGCTTCTGCAGCACTCACGGCTCTGGCGCTTTTTGCGGCATTTGTTACGTTTACGGGTATAGATGGTATTAATATTTTTAAAGCAGATGTGCTTGCCGCTCTTTTTGTAGGCGGAATGATTCCTGTAGTTTTTTCGGCTTTAGCTATGAAATCTGTAGGTAAAGCAGCAATGCAAATGGTACAGGAAGTAAGGCGACAGTTTAGAGAAATACCAGGAATATTAGAAGGTACAGGAAAACCAGAATATGGTAAATGTGTGGCCATATCTACTCAGGCAGCTTTAAGAGAAATGATTTTACCAGGCTTAATTACAATAATTACTCCAGTACTTGTAGGGTTGATATTTGGTGCAGAACCATTAGGAGGTTATATGGCTGGTGTGTGCGTTTCTGGTGTTATGTGGGCAATTTTTCAGAATAATGCGGGAGGCGCATGGGATAATGCTAAAAAATCTTTTGAAGCCGGTGTTGAGATAGATGGTAAAATGACCTTTAAAGGTAGCGAGGCTCATAAAGCTGCGGTTACAGGTGATACTGTAGGTGATCCCTTTAAGGATACCTCTGG
>JBALXG010000423.1:0-3100 GCA_036961055.1 Leeuwenhoekiella sp.
TAATATTAAACCGTCTGCTCCTATGCCAAATTTTCTATCACAAATCTGCTTGACAAGTTTGGTATTATTTTTGGGAAATTGAAGTTGACGATTATCGATTAAAACAAAATCGTTACCCGTTCCCTGGTATTTATAAAAAGATGTCATCAATAATTTTTTAACTGCTGTAAAAATACATAAAGCCATTATTTTAAGGGCTGTTAAAAACTAGTTAATGCTGCAACATCTTATACTATAACCAGTAATTTAATTGTTATCCAAATAATGTAAAATAGAATTTATGAAAAAATTTGCAAGCCTTTTGATTGTAGCTGTCCTTGGTGGCGCTATAACTTTAGGAGCGTACAAGTATCTGGAAGAAAATGAACTTGTAGCAACTCCTAGTCACACTGAATCTTCAACTTTTTTACCTGTATCTTATAATGGACCCGCAATAACGAGTACCAATGCAGATTTTACCGAAGCCGCAGAACGCACGGTGCACGCGGTAGTACACGTTAAAAATGTACAAATTGCTCAACGACCACAATCATTGCAGGATTTAATGTCTGGTGGTGGGGTTATGGAACCACAACTTGTAGGAACAGGAAGTGGTGTAATAATTTCTGCAGATGGTTACATAGTAACAAATAACCATGTTATAAATGGAGCCAGTGAGATTGAAGTTTCATTAAATAATAATAAGACCTATAAAGCAAAAGTGATAGGATCTGACCCAAAAGCAGATATTGCTCTAATTAAGATTGATACTGAAGATGAATTATCATACCTGCCTTTTGGAAATTCAGACTCGGTTCGCGTGGGTGAATGGGCTCTTGCTGTAGGAAATCCTTTTAACCTTACCAGCACAGTTACAGCCGGTATAATCTCTGCAAAAGCTAGAGATATTGATGAATTTGATAATAATCCGCAGTCGTTCATTCAAACCGATGCTGCTATAAATCCAGGTAATAGTGGTGGCGCATTAGTCAACATTAATGGTGAATTAATAGGAATTAATACAGCTATCACTTCACAAACCGGTAGTTATGTAGGTTATGCATTTGCCGTTCCTTCTAATATCGCTCGTAAAATTGTAGAAGATATAATGGAATATGGCGATGTACAACGTGGTATTTTAGGTGTAAGTGGTTTAAGTTTAAATACTGAAGTTGCTAAAAAGCTTGAAGTAAATGAGACTGAAGGTTTTTATGTAGATGCTTTAGAAAGTAATAGCGGTGCCGAAAAAGCTGGAATTAAGAAGGGTGATGTAATCAAGGAGGTTGATGGAATACGCATTACAAAATTTGCCGATTTATCAGGATATTTAAACGCTAAAAGACCTGATGACGTTGTTAATGTAAAAATTGATCGTGATGGTAAAGAAAGCACAATTCCTGTAACGCTTTTTAAATTAGATACCTATAGAATTGCCGGTCTGGGCGTTGATGTAAAAAATGCTACTCCCAAAGATCTTAAGAATTATAAGATAGACAATGGGGTATTAATAACAAATATGGCAAATGAAGATATGTCTCGTTATAATTTAATTGCTATAACAGAAATTGATGATCAAAAAATAAACAACATTAAAGATGTAGAAAAAATAATTGAAGACAAATCTGGTAATGAACCTATTAGTATAACATTTATTAATAAAAAAGGCGAATTTAACCGATTTGTTTTTAGATAAAATTATATCGCTTAAATCTTAAAAAAACCTTTCAGTAAATAATTCTGAAAGGTTTTTTCTTTTATCAATAGCCCTGTTTTTGTTTTTTATGACTTCATTAACTGGGCTATTTAGGCATTTCAACGAATTTTAACATCTGAAAATTAACTAAATGGCAATAGATAAGACACCGAAGAAAAGAAGAGGCGCAAAAAAGAAAAGATATATTGTCCCTCTAATTATTTTGATAGTATTAATAATTTTCAGAATAATGCTTCCCACTATCGTCAAAAATTACGTGAATAAGGTTCTGGCAGATATCCCTGGATATTATGGGCAAGTAAAAGATATTGATATTGCATTATATCGCGGGGCTTACGTTATAGATGGTATGTACTTAAATAAAGTACATGCTAAAACACAAGTGCCATTTTTAAATTTTCCTAAAACCGATATTTCTATTGAATGGAAATCAATTTTTAAAGGCAAAATTGTAAGTGAAATACAAATGTACAGTCCTGAAGTAACTTACATTTTTGAAGATCAGGAAGCTCCTGCTTCAGGTGCTGAAGGTGAAGCAGATGCCAGTGACTGGACAAAAGCATTAACTGATATTGTTCCTATTGATATAAACCACTTTGAAGTACACGATGGGAAATTAGGTTTTGTTAAACTACAGACAGAACCTGATATTGATCTTTATATGGATAAGCTAGAACTTACGGCAGATAATTTACGCAATGTTGTTGAAGAAAAACAAAATCTGCCATCTCCTATAAGAGCTACAGCCGTAAGTATAGGTCAGGGACAGTTTAAACTTGACGGTGGCATAAATCTTATCAAGGAAATTCCTGATATGGATATGAACTTCTCTCTTGAAAATGCAGACATTACAGCACTTAATGACTTAACACAGGCATATGCCGGGATTGATTTTAAAGAAGGTAATGCTGCTGTGTACGGCGAGCTTGCGATTGCAGACGGTTATTTAAAAGGTTACATTAAACCAATGCTTAAAAATTCTAAACTCATTAGTAAAGAAGACAGTGTTTTAGAAGTTATCTGGGAAGGTTTTGTGGGTATGTTTAAATTTATATTAAAAAATCAAGGCACAGATACACTAGCAACTGTTGTCCCATTAGAAGGGAATTTAAATAACGTTGAAGCAGGAATTTTTCCCACTATAATAAATATTTTTGAAAATGCGTGGATAAGCGCTTTCAAAGGAGAAATTGATGAAGATATTGATTTTCAGGATGCTATTGATGAAGCAGATATGGAAAATATGTCTCGTGAGGAAAAAAAAGAATATCGCAAACAAAGAAGAGAACAACGGCGGGAAGAGCGCAGAGCCGAAAGAAAAAATGATTCTACATTACCTTAAGATTTTAGCGATATAAATTAAAATGTCATTATAGAAATCCCTAATTTTGTCTCCTTTGCAATAAG
>JBALXG010000424.1:0-3086 GCA_036961055.1 Leeuwenhoekiella sp.
AGGTTTACTGGATAGAAAAGACAGCAAGTTCAAAACCTTCTCTTTAGGGATGAAACAACGTCTGGCTATCGCTTCTGCCCTTTTAAATGATCCCGAAATCTTAATACTTGATGAACCTACAAACGGACTCGATCCTCAGGGAATTCATCAAATACGTGAAATTATAAAGAAAATCGCTTCAGACGGAACCACTATTTTACTGGCTTCTCACCTACTTGATGAAGTAGAAAAAGTTTGCAGTCATGTTGTAATCATTCGCAAAGGAATAAAACTGTACGCCGGTCCTGTAGAAGAACTTAATGCAAGTCATGGCTTTTTTGAACTAAAAACTTCACAGGAAACAGAGCTAATCGATTTTATCGAGAAAAATCCCGATTTTATTAGTGTAAAG
The DNA here is from genome assembly GCA_036961055.1 of Leeuwenhoekiella sp. GTDB lineage: Bacteria > Bacteroidota > Bacteroidia > Flavobacteriales > Flavobacteriaceae > Leeuwenhoekiella. The sequence continues at coordinate 392 of JBALXG010000424.1, forward strand.
GCAGATAATGGCTTAATTACGGGGTTTTTAAACAATCCGCTTTCAGCTGAAGATTTAAACCGTCAGCTTTTTGCAAAAGGCATCATTCTTTCACATCTTGTAAAGCGCAAAGAAAGTCTGGAAGAGCAATTTTTACAACTTACCAATAATTTAAATTAAGCCATCACGATGTTTCGACTACTTAATATTGAACTTCATAAATTAAAATATAGCAGATCTTCAAAAATTCTGGCTGCGACTTATTTTATCATCCTTTCTTTTATTGCGCTTATTTCTTCTATAAAATTCAACTTTGGTGATGTGCAGGTACGCATTGCAGATCAGGGAATTTTTAATTTCCCTTTTATCTGGCATTTCAATACATATATCGCTTCAATTTTAAAGTTTTTCCTTGCGATTGTAATTGTCTCAATGATGTCTAATGAGTATACAAACAGAACGCTCAAGCAAAATCTTATTGATGGTTTGAGTAAGAAGGAATTTGTTCTTTCAAAGTTTTATACTGTAATAGCATTTGCTTTTTTCTCAACGCTTTTCATTTTTGTACTCAGTCTTATACTGGGTTATTCCTTTTCAGATTATACTGAATTTAGCATTGTAACCAGAGATACAGAATTTTTACTAGCCTACTTTTTAAAGTTAGTGGCCTTTTTCTCTTTCTGTCTCTTTCTGGGTGTTTTAGTAAAACGTTCGGCTTTTGCCCTTGGCTTTCTATTTGTATGGTGGATAATAGAAAATATTATTTACGGGGTTCTTAATTTTAAAGTATTTCCTGACAGCAATACGGCAGAAAAAATAATGCAGTTTTTTCCGCTTGAGGCTATGAGTAATTTGATAAACAGACCATTTGAACGACTTGATTTTATAAAGACTGCTGCGACCCAGCTTAAAGCAGATATCGCTATTGATTACGCTGTACACTGGTATGAGATTTTAATAGTTTGCGTTTGGGTTTTTCTTTTCATTTATGGTACACTTGCCTTGTTAAAAAAGCGTGATTTGTAGTATTTTAGTAGCACAAACCATGCTATGAAGTTACTATTCTGTTTTGCCATTTGTATGCTCACGCTGGGTGCGGTTTATGCCCAGGGAGCAGCAAACAACTGGTACTTTGGCGACAATGCAGGATTAAATTTTACAACTTCGCCTCCCACGGCTATTCAAAATGGGCGCCTTAATACTCTCGAAGGGTGTGCAACCATATCAAATGAACAGGGAAATCTTCTTTTTTACACAGATGGAAGCACAGTTTACAACAAAGATCACCAGATCATGGAAAATGGTCAGGGTCTTTATGGCAATGCATCCAGTACACAATCTGCTATTATTATTCCGCAACCAGAAAACGATTCTGTTTATTACATTTTTACTATAGATTCACCTAATGATGTAGGAGCATATAATGGTTTAAATTATTCCATTGTTGATTTTTCAACCAATCCTTTAGGAGAAGTCACCTTAAAAAACAGGCATTTACTTAATTATTCTTCTGAAAAACTGAGTGCTGTAATTCAGGGATGTGACAGTGAATCTGTATGGATGGTCACTTTTTCTTCCTTTAATCCAATTTACACTCCTGAAAACTTTCAGGTCTTAAATACTTTTTATGCTTATGAAATCACTCCTAATGGCGTAAATACCGTTCCTGTAAAATCACAGCTAAATATGTTTATTACTGATTTGAGAGGAAACCTGAAATTCTCTCCTGATGGATCTAAAATTGCGGCAGCAAACCTAAGTTCACCGCTTTATTTAATGGATTTTAATTCGCTTACCGGCGTTGTTTCTAACCCCAAAACTATCAATATTTTTGAGGGTGATAAATTTGCATATGGTGTAGAATTTTCACCAGATAACCGATATTTATATGTCGATAGTTCTAATGATCTACCGCCAGAAGTACCTGCTTCTTCAAACTCTTCAACCTTATCTCAATTTGATCTTGAAAGTGCCAATATAGCTGTGAGCCAGGTAGTACTACATCAGGCAAATTATTATCGCGGAAGCCTGCAATTAGGACCTGACGGAAAAATTTACCGAGCATTAAGCAGGCATTATCAGGAAGGAATACCATATCTGGGTGTAATTGAAAACCCGAATGAAGCAGGGACTGCATCTACATATATTGATCAAGCCATTAATCTGGGATCTGGATTAAGTTATCAGGGATTACCCCCATTTAATCAGTCCTTATTTAATACTATTGATATTATAAAAAATAATGAAAGTACCTCACAGCTTAATTTGTGTGAAGGTGAGACGTATACTCTTAAATATGATATTATTACAGGTGCGACATACAGTTGGTATTTAAATGATGTAAAGATATCTGGCGAAACTTCACAAAAACTTAATATTAAACAGGACCCAGGAAGATCACTGCCATATACAGATAAATATGAACTTTATTTAAATCTAAATGACGGCAGTACTTGTGAAAAAATAGGACTCGCAGATGTTACATATAACCCTTATCCCAAGGCACCTGATTCTATTCCTACCTTAACCCAGTGTGAAGATTCTGACACCGCAGATGGCTATAGCATTTTTAATCTGGATGAAATATTACCAGATTTAACCGGTGGTAATAAAACGCTACAGGTTACTTATTTTGAAACCGAAGCTGATGCACAAAATCAGACAAACTCTGTTGAACCTTTTGGGTATGCAAATAAACAGCCACAGGATACCTTAT
>JBALXG010000425.1:0-3078 GCA_036961055.1 Leeuwenhoekiella sp.
TTTTAAGTGAACTGGAAAGTGTAAGCGGGCGCTTCCAGTTTTTTATTTCGCCATCAAAAATAACAGCGATTATAGATTACGCTCACACGCCGGATGCTTTAAAAAATGTTCTGGAAACCATTAATGATATCCGTACTAAAAACGAAAATCTTATTACAGTTGTGGGTTGTGGTGGTGACCGGGATAAAACCAAAAGGCCAAAAATGGGCCATATCGCTTCGGCACTAAGCACGCATACAATTTTTACAAGTGACAATCCGCGTAGTGAAGATCCTGAAATTATAATAGAAGAAATAGAAAAAGGAGTAGAACCTCAAAATTATAAACGAGTTACTTCTATTACAAATAGAGAGCAGGCGATTAAAACTGCTTGCCAAATGGCTACGGCAAATGATATCATCTTAATTGCCGGAAAAGGTCATGAGACGTATCAGGAAGTAAAGGGTAAACGATCAGATTTTGACGATTACAAAATCACATTAGAAATACTAAGAAAATTAAATAAGTGAAGAAGCTTCCTGCCTGGCAGGAAAGCAAATAAATATTATGCTATACTACCTTTTTGAATATCTGGAAAAAACATATGGTCTGCCTGGGGCGGGTCTCTTCGGGTTTATATCCTTCAGGGCAGCTATGGCTATTCTATTTTCGTTGGCAATTTCTACGATTTGGGGTAAACGCATTATTCTTTATTTACAAAGAAGACAACTTGGTGAGTCTATAAGAGATCTTGGTCTTGAGGGACAAGTTGAAAAAGCCGGAACGCCTACAATGGGTGGTTTAATAATCATATTTGCAACGTTAATTCCTGTTTTACTTTTTGCTAAACTGGATAATATTTATGTGATTTTACTTATTGTCACAACGCTTTGGATGGGAACCATTGGTTTTATTGACGATTATTTAAAAATCAAACAAAAAAATAAAGATGGTCTGCAGGGTAAGTTCAAGATTTTTGGACAAATAGGACTAGGAGTAATAGTAGGAGCGACTATGTTTTTTCATCCAGATATTACGGTGAAAGAAGAAATCATCAATCCCAAACATAGTCAGGAGCTCATCACGCAAAACTCGCCAGAAGAGTTTAACGCTGAAGAAAAAGCGCTTACCACAACAATTCCTTTCACAAAAGATAATGAGTTTGATTACGCGCTTTTGTTAAGTTGGCTAGGTAAAGATTATGCAAAATATGCCTGGTTGATTTTTATTCCTATAGTAATAATTATAGTTACAGCTGTTTCAAATGGAGCAAATCTTACCGATGGTATCGATGGTTTAGCAGCGGGATCTTCGGCTATTATTGTGCTCACTTTAGGCATTTTTGCATGGGTTTCAGGTAATATTATTTTTAGCGATTACTTAAATGTAATGTACATACCACGCACGGGCGAAATGGTAATTTTTATAACTGCTTTTGTAGGTGCATTGGTAGGTTTTCTTTGGTACAATACCTATCCGGCTCAGGTTTTTATGGGCGATACGGGAAGCTTAACGATTGGTGGAATAATAGCAGTTATAGCAATCGCAATACGCAAAGAACTTTTAATACCTATTCTCTGTGGAGTTTTCTTTATGGAAACTATCTCAGTGATCTTACAGGTAAGTTGGTTTAAATATACCAGAAAAAAATATGGAGAAGGAAGGCGCATCTTTTTAATGTCTCCTCTACATCATCATTATCAAAAGCGTGGTTTACACGAAAGTAAGATCGTAACGAGATTTTGGATTGTTGGGATCTTATTGGCAATTGTTACGATTGTAACGCTAAAAGTGAGATAATGAAAAAGCTAGTCATTTTGGGTAGTGGTGAAAGCGGGGTTGGAACCGCAATACTAGGCAAGAAGAAAGGTTACGAAGTATTTGTTTCAGACTTCGGGAAAATAAAGCAAACTTATAAGGACGTTCTTTTAAATATTGGAATTGAATGGGAAGAACAAGGTCATAACGAGGCTAAAATTCTCAATGCAGATCTTATAATGAAAAGTCCGGGAATCCCTGACAAAGCGCCAATTGTAAAAGCGCTTAAAGCGAAAGGCATTCCGGTGATTTCTGAAATTGAATTCGCTTCAAAATATACTGATGCGACTTTAATCGGAATCACAGGAAGCAACGGTAAAACAACTACGACTTTGCTTACTGCTTTTATATTAAAGCAAGCGGGTTTAAAAGCGGAAGCAGCGGGGAATATAGGAGACAGTTTTGCAAAGATGGTTGCAGAGAATGATCAGGATGCATATGTGCTTGAGATAAGTAGCTTTCAGCTGGATGGAGTGGTAGATTTTGCATCTCATATAGCGGTTATTACTAACATTTCGCCAGACCATCTTGACAGATATGACTATAAGTTTGAGAATTACATCGCTTCAAAATTTCGCATAGCGATGAACCAGACAGAAAACGATTATCTCATTTATGATGCAGATGATGAAGTGATCGCAGATTGGTTAGAAAAGCATCCGGTAAGATCACAGCTTTTACCATTCTCAGTTTCAAAAGAAATAAAACAAGGGGCTTATTTAGCCAACAACGAAATAAAAATAACAACAGGTAATACAGAATTTAAAATGTCAACTACAGATCTATCATTAAAAGGTACGCACAATGCTAAAAATGCTATGGCGGCGGCCACGGTATCACGGTTGTTAAATATAAGAAAAGCCACTATACGTGAGAGTATGGAAGGTTTTCAGGGAGTAGAACACAGGCTGGAGCAGGTTTTAAAAATCAATAATGTTGAATACATAAACGATTCTAAAGCCACAAATGTAAACGCCACGTTTTATGCGCTTGACAGCATGACGGCACCTACGGTTTGGATTGTAGGTGGAACAGATAAAGGAAATGATTATCATGACCTTTTTCCGTTAGTAAATGAAAAAGTAAAAGCAATTATCTGTTTAGGCGTTGACAACAGAAAGCTGATGGATACTTTTTCAAACATGGTAGAAGTTATTATTGAAACTCAGTCTGTCACAGAAGCTGTAAAAATCGCTTACAAATTGGCTGATAAAGGTGATAATGTTTTGCTTTCACCAGCATGTGCAAGCTTCGATCTTTTTGAAAATTATGAAGATCGCG
>JBALXG010000426.1:0-3072 GCA_036961055.1 Leeuwenhoekiella sp.
AGTAGGATTAAGTGATTTAAATTCTGCAACGTCAATATTTAGATTTTTATGATCAAAGGGATCTTCAACTTCGGTTTTAATAAGGTCTTTTAGAATTTTTAAATCAATTACAAACCCGGTTTCCTCATCGATCTCACCCGTAACTCCCACAATTAGCTCATAATTATGACCATGAAAGTTAGGAAAGCTGCATTTGCCAAAGATGTTGAGGTTTTTTGCATCATCCCAATCTTTGCGATATAATCTGTGAGCTGCGTTAAAATGAGCTTTTCTTTTAACCGTTACTTTCATACAGAAATATGATTGTAAAATTTATCAAAAATAATCTTAAACCATTCTGTATATATTGTGGGGTTTTGTTCCATATCATCTTTAACATCGGCCAGCTTCATCCATTTCCATTCAGAAACCTCTAATGGATTTAACTGGGGAACATCGTTAAATTCTCCCAGTAAGATATAATCAAATTCATGTTCTGTAAGGCCGTTATCAAAAGGTGCTTTATAAATAAAAGACATAGATTCTGTTAGCGGTACGCTAAAGCCCATTTCTTCCTGTAATCTTCTTCTTCCGGCTTCAATATTGCTTTCTCCGTCACGTTGATGACTACAACACGTGTTAGTCCATAAACCCGGGGAATGATATTTATTTAGAGCTCTACGCTGAAGCATTAGCTCATTATTAGTATTAAATACAAAAACTGAAAAAGCCCTGTGCAAAAGTGCTTTTTGGTGGGCTTCCATCTTTGGCATTAGTCCTACTTTTTGATCATTTTCATCAACAAGAATTACCATTTCTTCTTCCATAGCTATTTTTTGGTGCGTAAAGTTACAAAATAGGTCTTATCCATCACCCAAAAAGAAAGCCTCTAATAGAAGAGGCTTTTGTTATAAAAATTCCGGTTAAATAAATTATATATTTCTCTTATAATTTATATTAGAAAAACCGTGGTGTTAGCATTTTGTCATAACTCTTAAATAATTCAAAGCGCAGAAAAACCTCGTAAGAACCATTGTTGTAAGTAGCGTTTCCTAATTCTGTTGTTTCTCTGTCATAAGCAAAACCCATGAGCAGACCATCTGTTATCTGAAAACCTACAAGACCACTTACTGCAGCACTCCATCTGTAAGCAACTCCTGCGGTAAACTTTTCATAGAACAAAAAATTTGCACTTAAATCTACCTGTAAAGGCGCCCCTGCTACCATTTTTATCATAGTTGACGGTTTAAACTTTATATCATAACTAAGCGGAAAAACATAACCTGCTAACGCGTAATAATGAATGCGTTCTTCAGCTACAAAAGTCTGCGCAGTTGAAGAGCCGCTTCTATTAAAATGATCTGTTTGCAACAGATTAGGCGCAGATAATCCCGCATAAAATGCGTTATCATGATAGTAAAAACCAACACCTACATTAGGTGATATTTGATTGTCTATATTCTGTAAAAAAGGATCTCCCTCATTATAGGGATTTGTTCGGCTAAAATCAACATCAAGCATATCTAAAGCTCCCTTAAGTCCAAAACTAAATAAACCTTCAGGACCTGTCTCAATAGTATAACTAAAGTCAACATTAAAATAGGTTTCTCTTGCCGGACCAAGTGCATCGTTAACAATACTAACTCCCAGCCCCACTTTGCCTAAACCTATAGGACTATGCACTGTAAGGTTTTGAGTTTCTGGCGCGCCGTCAAGCCCCACCCATTGACTACGATGTAAACCCATGATACTTAAAACTCCACGGTTACCAGCATAAGCCGGATTTATAACCAGAGGATTATACATATACTGCGTATACTGCGGATCTTGTTGCGCAAAACTGTATGAACTCATTAAAAGCAACATTCCCAGTACTACTATTATGCTATATTTTTTTTTCATTCTAAAACACTTTAGATGCTTTTGTACCATGGATTTAATTGATGTATAAGAATCCTGATAATTTTTTATTATCGCCTTCACTTCTTTCGTAGGAAACCACATAAAAATATGTTCCCGTAGGTAGACGATCCCCACGTCTTACTGTGGCTCTTCCGTCAGAGAATCCTTTAAACACATTATCAATTTTAGGATTGTAACCGGTAGAATTATATATTTCTACACCCCATCTGTTAAACAACTGCACGGTATTATTAGGGAAGTTCTCTATATGTTCAATCATGAAGATATCATTCAAACCATCCCCATTAGGAGTCATCACATTATGAATGACTATATCTGCAATAGGTAAAACTCCCTGAAACTGTACAACTGTAGGATCATCTGGGTCACCATCTCCGTTTTCGTCATAATTAGTAGGATCATTCGGGTCATCTGATAAATCTTCAAAAATCGTCCCTTCAATGTCAACACCACTCACAAGTGCCTGATTTGTTACAGATCCTTCTTCTACATCTCTCTCTGTAATTGTGTAAATAGCTTTAAAGGTTGTACTATCTTCTTCACCTTTTTTCAGATCAATTGGTCCGCCTTGCACAGTGACTATAGGATCTTCTATTATAATATCATAAAGTGTAGAATTTCCTGTATTGACAACTCTGAAACTATAGGTAATAGTCTCACCAACTTCCGGAATTCCATCTAGATCTTCATCATTTAATACAGCAGATTTTTCAAGACTGAATGATGTATGAACTGAAATATCAGTCACCGTAGCATCATCTTCTAAATTACTATTATCATCTGAAGTATCACTTACCGGATTACCATCAGGATCTGATCCCGTGGCGATCGCCGTATTAGTTACGCTTCCGGTATCGATATCACCCTGGGTAAGGGTATAACTGGCCGTAACCGTTCCAGTTTCTCCAGGAGCTAAAGTTGATGGAACAACAGCAAGAGCTGTAATACCAAGCAGGTCATCTGAAATTGTGATGCCGCTGATCGTTACATCACCCGTGTTTTCTACGGTGAACGTATAGCCGATCGTCTCCCCAACCTGAGCAAAGCCATCTCCGTTTTCATCGCTAAAGCTGCCAGTCTTAATAAAGCCGATCGCTCCTTCTGCAGGTAAGTCCGTCACCGTTGAATCGTCTTCAAAATTGTTATCATCATCTGAAGTATCACTAACCG
>JBALXG010000427.1:0-1231 GCA_036961055.1 Leeuwenhoekiella sp.
CTAATCCTGTGTGCTGGCTAATATACCGCCCTAATCCTTTTTCACGCAATTCTTCGCATATGCTTTCGGTACGTTTATCAAGCCATACAATCGCATTGTAAATGGGTTCTCCTGTAGTTTTATCCCAGACTATTGTCGTTTCCCGCTGATTTGTAATACCTATTCCCGCAATTTCTTCAAGCGGAATATTTGTTTTCTGAAGTACATCTTCAAACGTCCAGCGTTGATCGTTGTAAATCTGGTTTGCATCATGTTCTACCCAGCCAGATTGAGGATAGTGTTGCTTTAGTTCTTTTTGAGAAACAGCAACAATTTCGCCCTGCCTGTTAAAAAGAATAGTACGTGTGCTGGTCGTTCCCTGATCAAATGCTATGACATATTTTTTATCCATCTTAAGAAAATTTATATCTTAATGTATGATGATACTCTTCTGAAGGTTTTAAAATAGTTGAAGGGAAATTATCATTGTTAGGTGTATCAGGAAAATGCTGTGGTTCCAGACATAAACCCGGTGAATGTGCCTCAATATCGCCATATTTACCGGTAAAACCTCCTATATCATTTGCGCTAAAAAACTGAATTCCCGGCTGGGTGCAAAACAATTCTAATTTTAAATTGCCTGTAGGCGAAACTAAAACCGCTGCGGGCTCATTTTCTGACCGCGCATTAAGGACAAAGTTATTGTCGTAACCACCAGGTATTTCATAAACCTTATCGCTTATTGTAACTCCATTTTTTAAATCAAACGGTGTTCCTTCAACTTTTACGATTTCACCTGTAGGCAAGCCGTCATCTGTCTTTGGCAAATAATAATCTGCATTTATACTCAATTTATGATCGAGAATGTTTTTGCTTTCGCCTTGAGCTAAATTAAAATATTCATGTCTGGTGAGATTTACAACTGTCGTTTTATCTGCGGTTGCCCAATAGTTCATAACCAGACTGTCGTTAATAATTTCAAATGAAGTCGCAACTTCAAGTTTGCCGGGAAAACCTTCTTCCCCATCGGCGCTTGTATATTTTAAAATCAGTTTTTCGCCCTCGATAGAATAATCCCAGACCTTATCCTGAAAACCGGTAAAACCGCCATGAAGCTGATTTTCGCCCTCATTTGTCGATAATTGAATAGTTTTACCATCTATCTCAATCTGGCCTTTGCCTATTCGATTAGCATTGCGCCCAACGAAACAACCAAAAAAAGCGTGTTTTCCTTCATATTGTCTCAAAATAT
>JBALXG010000427.1:1241-1936 GCA_036961055.1 Leeuwenhoekiella sp.
TACATCAACGCTTTTACCATCTCTGTTTTGTACTAACAATTTCTGAATGGTAGCGCCATAATTTAAAATATGAACCTGAATGTTAGTTAATTTCCCAATTACAAATTTTGTTATCTCCTGGCCATCTTTGGTTGTGCCGAAATATTCTTGTGTCAAAGTGTATGTCTTTAAAGTATTGCCTAAATATACATGATAGCTTACAATATATTCTGGAGTACTTATTAAATTAGGAATTATAGGAAACCATTTTTTAGGATTTGCCGTAAGTAATTACGTAAAATCACGATTAACCTATATATTTAGAGGAAATTTCAAAACATAACCTTAAAATGGCAAATTCGTATTACGACCCGGCAGACCTTAGAAAATTTGGTAAAATCACTGAATGGAGCGAAGAGCTGGGGACTAAATTTTTTGATTACTACGGAAAAGTATTTGAAGAAGGCGCACTCACTGCTCGTGAAAAATCACTTATTGCTCTTGCTGTAGCCCACACAGAGCAATGCCCGTATTGTATAGATGCTTATACTAAAGACACCCTGCAACGCGGAGTCACTAAAGAAGAAATGATGGAAGCCGTTCACGTAGGTGCTGCTATAAAAAGCGGCGCAACACTTGTACACGCAACAATGATGATGAATAAAGTGAATAAACTTGAAATGTAAAGTTGTCACGAAAGCAGAAAATCCTCAAAT
>JBALXG010000427.1:1946-3072 GCA_036961055.1 Leeuwenhoekiella sp.
CAGAAAAATAATTAATGGTAACTAAATCGCTTAAGAAAAGAGACAATGAACTTGCTAATGCAAACAGGCAACTGGAAATTTTGTCAAATGGAATTTTTGCAGATGGCCAGCTACCTACTTTTTCAGAAAAAATAAAGGAAACTAATCAGTTTCCGCTTCGGCCTAAAAAACTTGAAATCCTTCAAATAAATCTGGGTTACATGTGCAATCAGGTTTGTTCCCACTGTCACGTTGATGCCGGGCCAGATCGTAAAGAGATCATGACACGCGAGACCATGCAGCAATGTCTTGACATTATAAGTAATACAGGAGCGCACACGCTAGATCTTACCGGCGGCGCGCCAGAAATGAATCCTGATTTTAGATGGTTTGTAGAAGAAGCGAGTAAAGCCGGAATTAAGGATTTTATCGTAAGAAGTAATCTTACCATAATTCGTGCAAACAAAAAATATTACGATTTACCTGAATTCTTTAAGAAACATAATGTTCACGTGGTGAGTTCTATGCCACACTGGACGCGTGGTAAAACTGATAAGCAGCGCGGCGAAGGAGTTTTTGATCTTTCAATAAAAGCGCTTCAGGAACTTAACGCTGTAGGCTACGGTATGCCGGGAAGCGATTTAAGACTTGATCTTGTTTATAATCCTAGCGGAGCATTTTTACCTGGCGATCAAGCCGGTATGGAAAGAGATTTTAAGAAAGCTTTGCTTGAAGATTTTGACATAAACTTTCATAATCTTTTTGCAATTACAAATCTTCCTATTTCCAGATTTCTTGATTACCTCATCGCTTCAGAAAATTATGAAGATTACATGTATCAACTTGTTGAAGCTTACAATCCTGCTGCTGTTGAAAATGTGATGTGCACAAATACAATTTCTATAAGCTGGGATGGCTGGTTGTATGATTGTGATTTTAACCAGATGCTGGGACTTAAAGTAAACAGCAAAGTAAAACACGTTTCAGATTATAACGAAGATATTTTAAACGATCGCAATATTATCATTTCGCAACATTGCTACGGCTGCACTGCCGGCGCCGGAAGCAGCTGCCAGGGTTCTGTTGCATAATATATGACGCAAAATACCGCCATACTCGTTTTCGCCCATTCGGCTAAGCATGAAGC
>JBALXG010000428.1:0-3064 GCA_036961055.1 Leeuwenhoekiella sp.
CGTCTTCGTCCAGCTCAAAAAGGTGCTTTTGGTTTGTGAGCATATAAAATTAGTTAGTTACTAAAATTACCTCATTTTTAGTGATTGCAAAAACCTGATCTCCCGGTTTTGGATCTAAATAAAAATTACCCGTAAAGGTGCCAAAAGCGGGTAAAATAAGCTGATTTTCGGACTTAAAAAAGCAGGAAAGTTTAAGACTTCTCCCCCCAAAACCTGACAACCTTATGCCGGGATGAATGTGGCCCGAAAAATTAAAGAAGCCTTCGCGCTCTTCGGGATGATGTGTAAGCAGAAAGTTTTCTAAAACCCATTCTGAATGAATTTTGATATTGATTTCTTCATACTTAAGCGGCGAAATAATATCGTGATTACCGGCTATAAGAACTATTTTTCGATCAGTTTGCTGCACCCAATTCTCAAAAAGCTGCCATTCAACATTTAGCGAACTGTGAAATAAATCACCTAAAAAACAGATAATTTTAGGCGAAAAGTGATCAACAACTTTAGTTAGCTCAGTAAAATTTTTATGAATTGCTTTTGCGGGAACGGCACTACCGTATTTTCTAAAATGGGAAACCTTGCCCAAATGCACATCTGCGATAAGGAGCATATTCTGTTCTTCCCAAAAAATGACACCACATGGGTGAAGGCTGAATGTGTTTTCATTTATTGAAATTTTCTCTGTCATAGCGAGTGCAAAGTTCTGCTTTTTCATTTAAAAAACAGGTGCTAAACATCGAGCTAAACTCGATAAAATAAAAAAGCCTGCTTGTAAAAGCAGGCTTTTTTAGGCTAATGCAAATAAATCTAATTTTCCTGATAATTCAACATCCAGGAAATGCCAAATTTATCATGAAATCTTCCATAATATGCATTCCAGCTCGTTTCCTGAAGTGGTGTATCAACACGACCACCTTTAGATAATTTTTCAAAAAGTTCGTCAGTTTCTTCTTTGCTATCAAGATCTACACTTAATGAAATCTGATTTCCTTCATTCAGCGGCGTATCTGGTGCTGCATCATAAGCCATTATGTGAATGCCTTTTCCTTTTAGTTCGGCATGTTGAAGTTTGTTTCTGTAATTTCCGGGAATGTCAATTTCCTTTCCTTCGTAGGTTTCTTTGTTTTTAATTTCTGCATCAAAACAATCCCTGTAAAAATTCAAGGCTTCTTGACAGTTTCCTCTAAAGGTTAAATATGGTTGTACTTTTTTCATAATTGTTAGTTTTTTATAAAGCTAGCAAGAATGCGGCTTAAGCCGAAATAAGGCGTGTTATTTTCTTCTTAATCCATAGCTAAAATGTGTTAACCAAGCTTCTAACCTGCAAGGTCTTTAAGACCTTGTAGGTTTAAAATCGAGCGGTTTGTTAGGTTGAAGACCTACTGATGAAAAGCTGCGATGAAGACCTACAAGGTTTTTAAAACCTTGCAGGTCGAGCTTTAGCTTTAGCATTTACAGGTCTAGAACTATATTTTATCCAGATAGGTAAGCATCTTTTTGATCTGATCTTCGAGTTTCTCACTGGATAATTTTTCGCGTAAGCGGTCTGTGATAATTGGGAATGAAAAGGGTGTCGGTTTTTCGCAGTATTTAATAATTATATTTTGATTTTCTATGCGCTCCAGTGCGATGCGCAGACGGCCTTCTTCCAGTTGATGTTCAAAAGTCTCGCGATATGCCTGCTGAAAAAGGAGGTTTTCTGGCTCATAATCCCGAAAAACCTCAAACAATAACTGACTATTGCTTTGCAGATGTTTGCTCTTTACAATCTTGCCGGGAAAACCGGTAAAAACCATCCCCGAAATAACGGCAATATCACGAAATTTTCTCCTCGCCATTTCTGTAGCATTCAGGCTTTTTTGCAGATCATCTAATAGAAAATCAGGAGTAAAAAGGTCATTATCTAACACCTGTTGCAGATCGATCTGCTGGTCTGAAAGTATCTCAAAACCATAATCGTTAAATGCTAAACTGAAAGAAATAGGAGAAAGCAGACTTATGCGATATGCCAGCAAACTTGCCAGGGCTTCATGCACAAATCGTCCTTCAAACGGATAAAAAATGTGGTGAAAACCTTCCCTGCTTTTAAAAGTTTCAATCAAAAACTGATCTGCATTGGGAACGATTGATTCTTTCCGCTGTCGCGAAAAAATATGTTCTAAGGCTCGCAATTCCCTGCTTTGATTTTCAACCGGTTCATTCGCCGAATACAATTCCTGTCTTAGCAATTCGCTCATTTGCGCGGAAAGTGTCAATCTTCCGCCCATCCAACTTACTATACGCGCGTTTTTCACTTTGGCTTTCTTTACTAAAACCTGCATATTTTTTACGCGGTATAATTCCAGCGTTCGACCGGCAAAAGTAAATACATCGCCGGGGTTTAATTTAGATATAAACCATTCTTCAATACTGCCTATAAAACCACCCTTTAAGAACTTTACAGCCATTGCGGCATCACCCACAATAGTACCTATTTGTAAACGGTGTCGCATAGCGATGCCGCGATTGTTTACTTTAAATAAGCCATCATCTTCAATCTCAACTTTTTTGTATTCATCATAAGCATCAAGCGACTGGCTGCCTTTTGTAATAAAATTGAGAATCCAGCGCCATTGGTCCTCGCTCATCGCCTGAAAGCAGAAAGTAGATTTTATTTCCGGCCAGATTTCATTAGGATAAAAGCCGTCAGAAACCGCCAGTGATGTGAGATATTGCACGAGTACATCAAAACTAAGCAAATACGGAATTCGATCTTCCATCACTTGTTTTTTTACAGCCTCAGCTAAAGCCGAAGCTTCAATAAGTTCAATAGCGTGCGTAGGTAAAAAATAGATCACACTTTCTTTTCCCGGTTGGTGGCCACTGCGGCCGGCACGTTGAAGAAAGCGGGCAACACCTTTAGGGCCGCCTATTTGAATAATCGTTTCTACAGGCGCAAAATCGACACCTAAATCCAGACTTGACGTGCAAACGACAGCTTTTAGACTTTCATTACGTATGGCTTCTTCTACCCAAAGTCTTGTTTCTTTATTTATGCTCCCGTGATGCATCGCGACCTCACCTG
>JBALXG010000429.1:0-3062 GCA_036961055.1 Leeuwenhoekiella sp.
AGTCTCCAAAATGGAGACTTTTATTTTTTTTTCATCTTACTATTTACCTGGCATTAAAACAGTATCAATTGCATGTATAACACCATTTGATCCATCAACATCAGTCTGTACAACAGTTGCTTTATCTCCCTTAGCATCTGTTAATATAACTTTGTCACCATCTAAAGTGGCGACAATTTTATCACCTCCTAGTGTGCTTATTTCGTAAGAACCATTATTATCTTTTATTGCTTTTATTACATCTGCAGCCTTAAATTCTCCTGAAACTACATGATACTTAAGGATTGAAGCGAGTTTTGCTTTATTTTCCTCTTTTATCAAATTATCTAACGTTCCTTCAGGAAGCTTATTAAAAGCTGCATTTGTAGGTGCAAAAATAGTAAAAGGTCCCTGTCCCTGTAATGTTTCTGCAAGACCGGCGGCTTTAACTGCAGTTACAAGTGTAGAGAAATTATCATCACTCATAGCAATATCTGCAACTGTTTTACTAGCCATGCTTAAAGTGTCAGTGGCGGTCATAGCATCCTTCATTGTTCCCTCAGAACTTAGTGCAACGTTGTCTCCTTCTTTAGTAACTTCAGCGTTTTCTGTTTTTGGTTTGTTGTTGCAAGACAATACTGTAAATGCAACTACAGCCATACTTAAAAATATCTTTTTCATAATTTTTTTTATTTTTTGTTTGTTCAAAGGTAATAGCAGTTTGGTTAAACAAAATGAAAAATTGTTGTAAGATTAAGTTAATTAAATGAGACTGTAATTAACTATAAATGTACATTTTAGGTCAGCCCTAATTACTTATAAATACTATTTATTTCTGCTGGATATAATTCTCCAGTAAAACGAAAAAACACCTGAAAAAGCCAATTTTACATGGTTTTCAGGTGTTTTCTATTACAATCTATTGGATATTTATTCTATTTCTGCGGCTGCAGCTTTATCTAAAAACCACACCAAATTACCAGATTTAGGATCAACCAAATTAGCTGGATAATCGGCATAATTACCCGATTTTTTGATGATTTGGGTTACTTTTTCAGTTTTACCTGCACCGGTTACCAGAAAAGCAACTTCTTTGGCATTATTAATTATTTTGCCAGTTATCGTCACACGCTTTTGACCAGAATCAGGATGCAATGCTACTTTACAATTTTCGGCAGCATCCCATAATTCAATATTATAAGGAAAAACTGAAGCGGTATGGCCGTCATCACCCATTCCTAACATAACAAGATCAAATTGCGGAATTCCATTCTCAATAGGCAAATTTTCAGATATCATTTTGCTGTAGCGTATAGCTTCCTCTTCAGGATCATTTTCGCCCAAAACCCTAAAAATATTAGCTTCAGGGATTTTAATTTTTGACAAGAGATGGGCAACCGTCATTTTATAATTGCTTTCATCATCTGAAGGCGGCACGCAGCGCTCATCGCCCCAGTATAAAAATACTTTTGTCCAATCAATTTTATCTGCATATTCAACTGCCAGATAATCAAAAACAATTTTTGGCGTGCTACCCCCAGAGAGGGCAACATTTATCTGCTTCCCACTTTTAGTAATTTCATAAAAATAAGCCGAAAACCTTTTTGCAACTTCTTCTTTAGTGTCGTAAATTTTTACTTCCATTATAAAGAGTACTTTTTTATTTAATTATACAAAAACCAGATTCATCTGTAAGAAGTTCTCCGGGATTTCTCCAGCCGCTAGCATCTTCTATAAGATCATCAGAATTTGCTGGCCCCCACGTTCCGGCAGGGTAACCATATGTATTTACATTTTTATCATTAGCCCAATATTCAAGAATAGGATCTACAAATGCCCATGCTGCTTCAACTTCATCTGCTCTGGCATATAATGTTGCATCTCCCTGCATGGCGTCTAGCAATAAACGTTCATAAGCTTCCATCACATTGCTGTCTACTAGGCTTGAATAATAAAAATCAAGATTTGCACGCTCTACATGAAATCCCTGACCGGGAACTTTAACACCAAATTTTATCAATATTCCTTCATCAGGTTGTATACGTATAATCAGTTTATTGTCTTTATTAGTGATATCCTGATTTTTAAAAACCTGATGGTGCGGTGCTTTAAAGTGTATTACAACTTCTGTTACCTTTGTAGGCATACGTTTTGCCGTACGCACGTAAAACGGAATATCTTTCCAGCGCCAGTTATCTACAAAGAATTTTATCGCGGCGTAGGTTTCAGTTTTTGATTCAGGATTTACGCCTTCTTCCTCACGATAGCCTTTAACCTTTACACCGTCAATTTTTGAAGCTACGTACTGTCCCTTTATAGTATTATCAAAGAGGGTTTTTTCATCATTCATTATGCGCAGTGATTTGAGTGCTTTTACCTTCTCATTTCTTATTTCTTCTGCATTTGAGCTTATAGGCGGCTCCATAACTATAAGAGAAACAATTTGAAGCAGGTGACTTTGAAACATGTCACGCAATGCTCCTGATTTATCATAATAGCCACCACGTTTTTCAACGCCTACCGTTTCGGCATTTGTTATTTCTACGTGATGAATGTAATTACGATTCCATAACGGTTCAAAAATAGAATTTGCAAAGCGAGTCACCAGTAAGTTCTGTACGGTTTCTTTACCTAGATAATGATCTATTCTGTAAATCTGCGATTCTTTAAAATAATTTTGTAATCCTTTATTTAAATCTTTTGCGGTAGCAAGACTGTAGCCAAAGGGTTTTTCAACAATAATACGTTTCCAGCCTTTATCTTCATTAGTCAGGCCTTTATTACAAAGGTTTTTTGCTATAGTTTCATATAAGCTGGGCGGTGTAGACAGGTAAAATATATAGTTGTCATTTGTTCCTAATTGCTCATTTAATTCTCCTATACGCTTGCTTAAAGATTCATAATCTGTATCATAATTGTCGCCCAGATCTTCATAGAATAGTTTATCTGAAAATTTTTTTATAAAATCTACTCCTTCGGCTTTTAATTCTTCTTCTAAATATTTGCTTTCCTGAACTACTTTTTTACGAAAATCTTCATCTGAAATAGAACTTCTGCTTGCGCCCAAAACCACAAAGTTTTCG
>JBALXG010000042.1:0-11430 GCA_036961055.1 Leeuwenhoekiella sp.
ATTTAAAGGATAATTAAATAAATTGTATTTATTTATACAAGTAAATATTTTCAAAAACAATTTAATTTAATCTAAACAAATCATAAATTGTAGTGAATAGAAGTTTCCTAAATGGCTAATATCGCAACTAGTATTGAAGAACAAATTAAGAAGCTTAGAAGTAGAGGAATGATTTTAGATCTACCTCTAGAAAAAATAGAAGAGATATTATTAGATATAGGGTACTATCGCTTAGGTTTTTACTGGAATCCTTTTGAAATTGATAAAAATCATAATTTTAAAGAGGGCACGAAACTATCTCATGTTATTTCTCTATATTATTTAGATGTAGATTTACGTTATCTTCTTATTAAATATATTAATAGGTTGGAGCTGAATTTTAGAACTAATCTTATTTATTGGTGTTCTGTTGAATATCCTAAAAACTCTGTTTGGTACACGGACCCAGAAATAATGTCTACTGATTATCTTAAAGAAATTAAAAGACATTACAATAAGTATTTTAAGAATAAGAATATTCAAATTGGAAAGCATCACGCCAAATATCCCAATGACAAATACGCTCCTTGTTGGAAAACCTTTGAGTATTATACTTTTGGTTCAATAGCCAAAGTCTATGAAAATATTTTAGACCAAAATCTAAGAAGGAAATTATCTATGAAATACAATATCAAAAAGCCTCATAAGCTTCAGAATTATCTAAATTCATTGGTGTTTGTCAGAAATAGTTGTGCACACAGTGGAGTAATATTTGATTTGCATATTGATGAAGGTGTAAGTGAATTACCAAATGTAAAATTCAATAACAATTATAGCCATAACTTAGACGCGGCGATTAGAGCTTTGTTATACCTAATGGATAATATTTCAGTAAATAGAAAAAATGAACTAAGAGATTCCATAAATGAACTATTTTTAGAATATGCTAAAAACACTGTAATAAAGGAAATCATTGAAAAAAAGATAGGTTACATTTATACAAATCATTAAAATTAATTTTGTAAATTTGCATTAGTGTCCTGCTAGTCAAAAGCATTAGTGGTGCACTTAAAAAAAATAAACAACCTCGGATAAAATCTGAGGTTTTTTTTATTTAAACCCATCACACTTTATATAAGCATCAATCACCGCCTGTTCACCTTCTTTACCTTTTATAGAATTGCCGTGTTCCATACCTAAAACACCTTTGTAACCTTTATTATAGATGTATTTAAATATGTTTTTATAATTTATTTCACCAGTTGTAGGTTCATTTCTGCCAGGATTATCCCCTATCTGAAAATAAGCGATTTCATCCCAAGCCTGCTCAATATTGGGAATTAGATTTCCTTCCTGAATTTGTTGATGATAAATGTCAAAAAGTATTTTACACGATGGGCTGTTTACGGCTTTACAAATAAGATAAGCCTGTGGCGACTGTTTAAGAAAAAGTCCGGGGTGATTGTGAAAGTTCAAAGGTTCTAAAACCATTGTGATGTCATGTGGCTCAAGTAAAGCTGAAGCTTGTTTAAGACTTTCGATCACATTTGCCGTTTGATAATCTGCATTTTGAGACAAATCTACATAACCGGGCACAACGGTCATCCACTTTGCATTCACACGTTTTGCAACTTCTAAAGATTGTTTTATTTCACCTAAAAATTCATCCCGCCAGTCTTGTTTCCCACTTGTAAGATTAGGTTCAGTCCAGTAGATTTTATGCGCTACAAATACACCCATCATTATGTTGCGCTTTTGCATTACCGCAGCCATTTTATTTTGTTCCTCTAACGGTCTATTACGAATATCATTATCTTCAAAAGCGGTAAACCCCTGATCTGCCATAAAATTAAGTTGGTCAAGAGGATCCTTCCCAGCCATATTCTCAAACATTCCTAAATGCGGCGCGTAATTAAGGTTAAAGCTGTTTTTTGCCTTTATTACCCGATTTTGAGTCTGAGCAAGCAGGTTTTTTCCGCTAAAAGCCAAAAAGGAGCCACTTAGGGCTCCTTTTTGTATAAAATTTCTTCTATTCATGAAGTTAATTTCTCTTATAAAGACATGGCTTTGCCGTTACCAGCTTCAGAAAAAGGAACACATCCTTTTTGAGATCCTGGGATCGGGTCATACCACATCACATTTTCACCTATCGCTTCGCTGTTTTTCCATGCCCAGATTGCTAATTCGCGCACTGAGGTTAAATAGCCATAAGATCCAGATTCTATATCTATTTCAGGATTTTGAGGATCTTGTTTTGCAGTAAGCCTTTCTACAAAGTTTTTGCGATCTTCAGGTGCAGCTCTCAGGTATTTTTCGGTGATTTTCTCAAAATCTTCAGCTTTACCATCTGCTGCGTCCTTATCAAAGGTGCTTTTAAAATTTAAAGAAAATGCATTTGCACCTGCTTTAAATTTTTGTTGCTCTTTTGGGTCTGCAACCTCATTCATATAACTATCTATAAACTGAGCAATATTGAGATCGTTTGCTCCTGGAGTATCGGTTTTAGGAATTATAACATCCAGCACCTGCTTTAAAACATAACCATTAGTTGCAGTTAAAAAAACCGGCTCCCACTCTAAAGTGGGGTCGCTTTTACAACTTTGTAAAAGGTTAAATAGTGAAGGCGCGGCTACCATATAACCTGCTCCTAATCCCAGATTGCGTATTACTTGTCTTCTATTCATAATTAAGCAGATTTTTCATTCTTCAATTGTTGAGCTGCGTGCTCTGCAGCGCGGGCAGTAAATGCCATATAAGTAAGCGATGGATTAACACAACTTGCTGAAACCATGAAAGAACCATCTGTAACATACACATTAGGCACAGTATGCAACTGATTGTTTGCATTAAGCACAGAAGTTTTTGGGTCTCTACCCATACGTGCTGTTCCCATCTCGTGAATACCAAGACCGGGAGCTCCAGGTCTGTCATATCCTTCAACATCTTTAAAACCGGCTTTAGTTAACATGTCAATAGCCTGTTGCACCATGTCTTTACGCATCTCCCACTCGTTTTCCTTCCATTCTGCATCAAAGGTTACTGTAGGCAAGCCCCATTTATCAAGCTTATCATAATCTAAGGTCATTTTATTTTCGTGGTAAGGAAGGCATTCTCCAAAACCTGTAAGACCTATTCTCCATCCGCCAGGTTCGGTTATAGCTTCTTTTAATTCTTTACCGTAACCCATTTCTGCTACAGATTCAGACCAGTCTTCACGGCTGGCACCACCTTGATACCCATATCCTCTTTTAAAGTTTTTCTGATCTGTTTCTCCACCCAGATTTCTAAATCGTGGAATATACAGTCCGTTAGGTCTTCTTCCTTTATAATATCTATCTTCAAAACCATCGTAGCTTCCTGAAGCTCCAGCCTGAAAGTGATGATCCATTATATTATGGCCCAACTCCCCGCTGTCATTTCCTAAACCATTAGGAAATCTGTCTGATTTTGATTGCATTAAGATAGAAGCAGATGCAATTGCAGAAGCACATAAGAAAATAACTTTTGCTTTAAATTCTATCTTTTCTGAAGTTTCTGTATCTATAACTTTTACTCCTGTTGCTTTACCGCTTGCTTCATCATACATAACTTCATAAACCGTACTAAAAGGTCTCAAAGTCATATTGCCAGTACGTTCTGCAGCAGGTAATGTAGACGAGTTACTACTAAAGTACGCCCCAAAAGGACAACCTCTGGCACATCTATTTCTATACTGACAGCTAGAGCGACCTTCAAAAGATTTAGTACTAGTAATATGAGCGACACGACCTATAGTAAGTAAACGGTCTTTGTAATTTTGTGCTATATTCTGCTTAAGGTGATCTTCTACACAATTAAGCTCCATAGGCGGTCCAAATTTACCATCTGGTAATTGAGGTAAACCTAAAGTTTCTCCACTAACTCCTATAAATTCTTCAGCCTTATCATACCAAGGAGCAATTTCAGCATAACGTACAGGCCAGTCTACAGCAATACCATCATTTTTATTTGCTTCAAAATCAATATCACTTAGTCTATAACTCTGTCTTCCCCACATAAGAGAACGACCTCCTACATGATAACCACGCATCCAGTCAAAGCGTTTAGTTTCATTATAAGGATGCTCAAGATCATTTACAAAAAAATGCTTTGTAGCCTCATTTGTGGTGTAGCCGGTGCGCGATTGCTTTAGCTGCTTTTTCTCTTCCTCCTGAGTTATTTGTCCCTTAAATTTAAAATCCCAGGGATCCATATTCATCGTAGGATAGTCTTTTATGTGTTTTACCATGCGTCCTCTTTCAAGAACCAGGGTTTTTAAGCCCTTTTCACATAATTCTTTAGCAGCCCAACCGCCGCTAATTCCGGTACCCACCACAATGGCGTCGTACATTTCATCTGGTTTTGTTATATTCACGTTATATTAGCTTTTTAATAAATAATTCAACTGAATGCTATCAAATATATAAATTCTAAGTTATTTTTTCAGTAATATAAAAAAAGTATAAATTAGAGATTCATGAATTTTAACAACCAACCGCTGGCGAAAACGTTTTAGTTCGTCGTTTTAAACTTTCTTAAAAATGAAAATTAATGTTTTAACTGCTGTAATCGCAGTTTTATTTTGTTTTTCCTGTAAAAATGAAAAAAAAGAAAATCCTTCCACTGTAGAAAATTCGACTTCTGAAGTAACTAAAGCTAACTTTTTTAAATTATCACTTGCAGAATGGTCTTTTAGCGGCCCTATTCATAAAGGAGAAATGAACCCAATGGATTTTGCTCAAAAAGCAAGTGAAATGGGATTTACCGCGGTAGAATATGTGAGCCAGTTATATACTCCCATGATGGAAGAATTTGATGACACAAAAACTGCTATGGACACTCTACTTCCAGCTCTTAAAGCAAAAAGTGACCAATATAACATCAAAAACCTCTTAATTATGGTAGATAATGAAGGTGCATTAGCTTCGGCTAAAGAAGCCACCCGTGACTCTGCTGTAGAAAATCATAAAAAATGGGTTGATGCCGCGGCATATTTAGGTTGTCATTCTATACGCGTAAATCTTTTTGGTGCTGAAGATGAAGAGGGATGGAAAAATGGCGCAATCGATGGTCTTTCAAAATTAGCCGCCTATGCTGAAACTAAAAATATTAATGTTCTGGTAGAAAATCACGGTGGTTTCTCTTCAAACGCTAAACTACTGATGGAGGTAATTAATAGTGTGAACAAAAACAACTGCGGAACTCTACCCGATTTTGGTAATTTCTGTTTAAAAAGAGAAGGTGGTGCAATGTGGAGTGCTCCATGTATTGAAGAATATCCTGTTTATGAGGGTATTGCAGAGATGATGCCAAAAGCCATGGATGTTAGCGCAAAAACTTTTAATTTTGACGATAAGGGGCAGGAAACAACACTGGATTATCAAAGAATTATGCAAATCATCAAAGACTCTGGTTATACCGGTTATATAGGAGTAGAATATGAAGGAGATCTTCCTAACCCTGAAGAGGGAATTAAACTTACAAAACAACTTATACTATCAGCATCTCAAAACCTTAATTAAGCTTCTATGAAAATTTTTACCCGTGTACAGCTGTCAATAATGATGTTTCTTGAATTCTTTATTTGGGGAGGCTGGTTTGTAACCCTAGGAACTTTTTTAGGAAATAATCTTAATGCCAGCGCTTCAGAAAGCGCAATGGCTTTTTCAACTCAATCCTGGGGAGCGATCATCGCTCCTTTTATTATAGGATTAATCGCTGACAGGTATTTTAATGCCGAAAGGATATTAGGCTTTTTGCATCTTGTAGGCGCCGTGCTAATGTATCAAATGGCCAACGCACAGGATTATGCCTCATTTTACCCATATGTTTTAGGTTACATGATAGCTTATATGCCCACACTTGCCTTAGTAAATTCTGTCGCATTTAGACAACTTAAGGACCCAGCAAAAGAATTTTCATTTATCCGTGTTTTTGGTACTATAGGATGGATAGTCGCTGGTTTTGTAATAAGTTTTGTGTTTAGCTGGGACAGTACCGCTGGCATAGGTGATGGCTTGCTTGCAAACACGTTTTTAATGACTGCAATAGCTTCTGCTGTATTAGGCCTTTTCAGTTTTACTTTACCTAAAACACCACCTATTGCTCGCACAACCGGGGAAAAGCAAAGCTTATCTCAAATATTGGGTCTTGATGCGCTTTCACTTCTTAAAGACAGAAATTTTCTCGTCTTCTTTGCATCGTCAATTTTAATCTGTATTCCGCTTGCTTTTTATTACCAAAATTTGAGTCCGTTTTTGACTGAAATTGGCATGGCAAATTCTACGGCAAAAGCAGCATTAGGACAGGTTTCTGAAGTGCTTTTTATGCTTCTGCTTCCATTTTTCTTTAAACGTTTTGGGATAAAATGGACATTGATTTTTGGTATGGCTGCATGGGCGATAAGATATCTTCTATTTGCTTATGGTAACGCAGATAATCTTGTATTTATGTTACTTATAGGTATCGCACTTCATGGATTGTGTTATGACTTCTTCTTTGTATCAGGACAAATCTATACAGACAGTAAAGCCGGCGAAAAATTTAAAAGTTCTGCTCAGGGACTTATCACCCTCGCAACTTATGGTGTAGGGATGTTAATAGGATTTTCTATTGCCGGTAAGATAACAGATAGTCATATTTTAAGTGAAGGTGTTCATGACTGGACGGGAATATGGACATTCCCTGTAATATTTGCACTTGTAGTTATGGTTCTGTTTGCCGTGTTTTTTAAGAATGAAAAAGTAGAAGCAAAAAATATTTAAGTATGAAAAAATTAAAAATGGGAATGGTAGGCGGTGGCCAGGGATCCTTTATAGGTGACGTACATCGCAAAGCCTCCTCTATAGATGGAATGATTGAACTGGTTTGTGGAGCTTTTAGCAGCAGTGCAGAAAAGAGTTTAGCTTCCGCTAAAGAACTAGGTATCGCAACAGATAGAGCTTACGGAAGTTTTAAAGAAATGATAGAAAAAGAGTCTGAACTGCCGGAGGCAGATCGCATGGATTTTGTTTCTATTGTAACTCCGAACCATATGCACTTTCCGCCGGCAAAAATGGCTTTACAACACGGCTTTAATGTAATATGTGATAAACCGGTAACTTTAACCTTAGAAGAAGCTTTTGAGCTTCAAAAGATAGCAAAAGCTTCAGGCAAAGTATTTGCTTTAACGCATAATTACACCGGTTATCCTATGGTAAAACAGGCCAAAGAGATGATTAAACGTGGGGATCTGGGCGAAATAAGAAAAATAAATGTTCAATATCTGCAAGGATGGATGGCAACTTCAGTTGAAAAAACCGAAAATAAACAAGCCTCCTGGAGAGTTGATCCTAAAAAATCTGGAATAGGCGGTGCTTTGGGAGATATAGGCACGCATGCTGAAAATCTGGTTGAATATATTAGCGGACTTCAAATTAAAGAAATCGCAGCAGATCTTACTGCATTTGGCAAAGGTCGTACGCTGGATGACGACGGGAACATTCTTTTACGTTTTGAAAACGGGGCGAAAGGAACGATGAGCATTTCTCAAATCGCAGCTGGTGAGGAAAACAACCTTGCCATACGTGTTTATGGCACAAAAGGAAGCGTTTGCTGGCAACAGGAAAATCCTAACGAACTTACTGCAAGGTGGCTCGATCAACCAAAGCAAATATATACACCTGGCGGCAATGGCACTTATGAAGAATCTTCTTCGTATACACGCGTTCCTCCTGGTCATCCTGAAGGTTATCTGGAAGGTTTTGCTACCATTTACAGAAGCTTTGCAAAAGAATTAAATAAAATAAAAAGCGGCGAAAAACCATCAAAAAAGTACGATTTTCCTACTGTTTCAGACGGTTTACGCGGTATGAAATTCATTTATGCTGCGGTTGCATCAAGCGATGATAATGCTGCATGGATAAGTCTTGAAGAATAAGAATATTGTTAAATATAAACCGGCTTTTTAAAGTTGGAAAAAATACAAATTATGAAAACCATAAAAGGTCCTGCTGTATTTCTAGCGCAGTTTATGGACGATAAAGCACCTTTTAATTCTCTGGATGGTCTATGCAAATGGGCAAGTGATCTAGGTTATAAAGGTATACAGATACCCACATGGGAAAGTCGATTAATTGACCTTACTAAAGCAGGAGAAAGCAAAACCTACTGCGACGAATTAAAGGGAAAAATTGAAAGCTACGGTCTTCAAATAACTGAGCTCTGCACACATTTACAGGGACAACTTGTTGCTGTGCATCCTGCATATGATCTAATGTTTGATAATTTTGCTCCAGATGATTGCAAAAACAATCCTAAAAAACGCACAGAATGGGCAGTAAATCAGCTTAAAAGTGCGGCAAAAGCAAGTAGAAACCTGGGTCTTGATGTTCATGGTACTTTTAGCGGAGCTTTACTTTGGCATACTTTTCACCCGTGGCCACAAAGACCTCCGGGACTTGTAGAGCTAGGATTTAAAGAACTGGCAGATCGCTGGACGCCTATTCTCAATGCATTTGACGAGCAAGGTGTTGATGTTTGTTATGAGGTTCACCCCGGTGAAGATATTCATGACGGTGTAACTTTTGAACGTTTTAGAGAAGCGACAGGAAATCATAAACGTGTTAATATTCTTTATGATCCCAGTCATTTTGTACTTCAGCAATTAGACTACATTGAATATATAGACAACTATCACGAGTTTATAAAAATGTTCCATGTTAAGGATTCAGAATTTAATCCTACAGGAAAAAAAGGAGCTTTTGGAGGCTATGGTGATTGGATTGATCGCGCTGGCCGTTACCGTTCCCTCGGTGATGGACAGATAGATTTTAAAACTATTTTCACTAAACTAACCGAGTATAACTGCGATGTATGGGCTGTTATGGAATGGGAATGTTGCATAAAGTCTCCAGAACAGGGAGCTCGTGAAGGAGCGCCATTTATTGCCAGTCACATTATTGAAGCAACCGAAAAAGCTTTTGATGACTTTGCAGGAGCAGAAGTGGATGAAGACAAATTAAAACGAATTTTAGGACTTAAATAAAAATCAACATGACAAAACGCGTAATTATTTTAGCAGCACTTACAGCAATGACCTATGGCTGTAAAGAAAAAGAAAAAACTGAAAAAGAAGCAGGTGACATGACGTCAATGACTGCTACATCACCAGAAAATCAAGACAGTGAATGGAAGACACTTTTTGATGGAGAAACCCTTGAAGGCTGGCATGCTTACAATGGAGATACGCTTTCAGATCAGTGGAAAGTTGAGGATGGCGCTGTTGTGCTTACACCAGCCGAAAATCGCGACGGTAGCCAGAATTTAATAAGTGATGATGAATATACAGACTTTATCCTTTCTATAGATTCAAAAATCTCTGAAGGTGGTAACAGCGGGATTTTATGGGCTGTACAGGAAATGGATAAATACAATGAGCCTTATTACACAGGACCAGAAATTCAGGTTCTAGATAATGAGAGACATCCAGATGCTAAGGTAAATGGTAAATTACACCAGGCAGGGGCTCTTTATGATATGGTGGCACCAGGCCAGGATGTTGCAAATCCAGCTGGAGAATGGAACACTACAGTTCTAAAAATAGATCATAAAAATAATGAAGGTAGTGTTACTTTAAACGGGACTGAAATTGTAAAATTCCCTGTAGAAGGTGCTGAATGGGATGCAATGGTTGCAAAATCAAAATTTGCTGACTGGGTTGATTTCGGAAAAGCAAAAACAGGTCACATCGCTTTGCAGGATCATGGTAATCAGGTTTCTTTTAAAAACATTAAAATAAAAGAACTTTAAAATGATAAAACGATCTTTAATTCTTTCATCATTAGTTATACTTTGTATATCCTGCGATGAAAATTTAAGAAACTCTGGAAATTCAACTGAAACCGAAGCTGTTACAGATACAATTGCAGCAGATTCTACTGAAGCAGAAATCACAGATCCTGAAGCTACAGAATTCTGGGATCCTGAGCCTGCTGTAGTTTCGTTTGACAAAAACAATATTCCATCTGATGCAATAGTTCTTTTTGCCGGTGATAATCTGGATGCGTGGAAAAGTGTTACAGACACCACTCAAGCTGCAGGCTGGACCGTTAATAATGACAAAACTTTTTCAGTAAAACCAAAAGGCGGAGATATAGAAACCAAAGAAAAATTTGGCGATATACAACTGCATATTGAATGGCGCGCACCGCAGGAAGTTGTAGGTGAA
The DNA here is from genome assembly GCA_036961055.1 of Leeuwenhoekiella sp. GTDB lineage: Bacteria > Bacteroidota > Bacteroidia > Flavobacteriales > Flavobacteriaceae > Leeuwenhoekiella. The sequence goes on from JBALXG010000042.1 coordinate 10,205, forward strand.
AGTCAGGGAAGAGGAAACAGCGGCATATTTCTTCAGAAAAAATATGAAGTACAGGTGCTTGATAGTTATGAGAACAGAACGTATTCAAACGGTCAGGCAAGTTCATTGTACAAACAACATCCGCCGCTTGTAAATGCGACTAAACCTACATCAGAATGGCAGACTTACGATATTATTTTTCATCAGCCAGAATTTGATAAGGATGGAAATAAAACTAAAGCTGGTCGTCTTACTGTAATGCATAATGGCGTTCTAACTCAGGATAATGTTGAGATTATGGGAACTACCGAATATATAGGTCATCCCAAAACAATTCCGCATGGTCCAGATAGTATAGAACTTCAGGATCATGGTAATCCTGTAAGCTACCGTAATATCTGGGTAAGGAAGTTATAACTATTCCTAATTCAATAAATTTTTAATAAGCCAGAAAATTGATTTTCTGGCTTATTACTTTTTAGCCAATTCCATAAGCTTATCAATTAGTGGTTTTAAACTTTCCGGCGCATTGCCCTGATCAAACTCTGCACTCTGTGAAAAATGCTCACCAGCTAAAATAAAGTTCACGCGCATAGCCGCATCATAAGCACTTTTATCTGCCTGCAGCACTATATTATCGGTCGTTTTAGCCCTAAAATCGCCTACCAGCTTATATAATTCATTTAAATCTTCAGCTGTAAGTTGAATATTAGATGCAGAATTCTCTTCTCTGGAATTTTCTACTATAAGTTCGTTATCCTTAATTTTCAGTTTATAAGACGCCCCTCGAGTAATCGCCTCATAACTTATAGTTTTAAAAGTTTCCTTTTGCTCGCAGGAATTGCTAAGAATAAAGATTAATAATAAGCCTGATAAGAATTTCATATTTTCGGTTTAATAAAGCTTGTTACAAATAACGAACCAGTATGTTTTTTATTTAAAATCAAACTTTCAAAGTACAATTAACCCAGAATTCTTTTGGCGAAAGCCTACCGCTTAAGTTTTCTTATCTTTGCAACTTTAATACTGCATATGATCAAATCAATGACCGGCTTTGGGAAATCGGTCTCCCAGTTAGCTTCAAAGAAAATTACTATTGAAGTTAAATCACTTAACAGCAAAAATCTGGATCTTAATGCCAGAATTCCGTCATTTTATCGCGAAAAAGAGCTTGAATTACGCAATATCGTCGCTAAATCTCTAGAGCGTGGCAAAGTTGATATGAGTATTTATGTTGAATTAAATGG
>JBALXG010000430.1:0-3047 GCA_036961055.1 Leeuwenhoekiella sp.
CATGCACGAGGCAAATTTCGGCTCCTAAAGTTTTAGCAAGTTGATATCCTTTAAGCGCTACATCTTCTGATGTGGGATTGTAATCAATAGCTATAAGTACCCTTTCCATAATTTTATTATTTAGATTTTAAGAGATTAAAATTCCATTTAAATTTAAGAAAAGAGGTTGATATTTGAGCACAATGTTTGTATAACTTTAAAATACTTGTAATAAAAAAATCCGGTATGAAACCGGATTTAATTTTACTAAATTCTCAATATTAAGGGAAAAAGGCACAAAGCATAATTTCAAAACTATATGCTCATACTCTTCAATAGCACATTGGGTTAATTTAAAATAATAACATGGTTGAATTTTTTAAGTTGGTTAGGTGATGCGAAAATACTTCACTAACTAAGAGTAGATCAACTTTTTAGATTTATTTAACTCAACTTTAGGTTATCATTAAGAAGCGCAAACAGCAAGTACTTTTTAAAAAGGATAACCAATCGCGAAATTTAATATGGGATTTTGAAAGTCAAAATTCCATTTATTGCCTTCGGTTATAGAGGGGTCATGAAGTGGCGCGGCCAGGTCTAGTCTAATTACAAAACTCTGAATATCTATTCGTACACCAAAACCCGCACCTATTCCTAATTCATTTAAAAAATTAGAACTGAATTTACCTCCCGGTAATGCATCATTTTCAGTAGTGTTCCAGATATTCCCAGCGTCTGCAAAAACGGCTCCCTTTAGCACATTTATTAAAGGAAAGCGATATTCTAAATTTGCCTCTAATCTTAGATTTCCTGTTTGATCAAAGTAAGAATTATTATCTTCTTCCGTGGGTGCATAAGTACCGGGGCCAAGAGAACGTATTTTAAACGCACGCACACTATATGGCCCTCCTGAATAATATAATTTTGTATACGGCATCACAGCAGAATTACCATAAGGTATGCCTATGCCAGCAAATAATCGGGTTGCAATTGTCTGATTTTTACCTATATTGAGGTGATATCTAATATCTGCATCAGCTTTTACATACTGTGCATACTCTAAGCCCAGAAACGTTTGAGGATCTTCTTTAGCATTTCCGCTTATTAAGTCAATGCTATTACCCGCTGTATCAAAAGTCGCATTAATATAAAATTGATGTTTCTTAGATTGATCTATCATCCCATTATAAGTAAAAGAATAGGTAAGACCTGAGATAAATTGCTGATCAAAACTGCTACGCAAATATTGATTTTCCGCTAATATAGCTTCAAATTCTGGTGTTGTTTTACTTAATTTGACATAATTTATCGAGATAGGATTGATCTCGTGCGTAATATATTTATTTGCCTGCCAGGTATAACCAAATGTACCCAAAACAGATCCTAAACTGAATAACTGACTTCTGCTTAAATAATTAACACCCAGACTAATTTTGGTCTTTGGAATACTATATTTAAACCAGTCATTACTAATATCTATAGGAAAAAGCATTCTGGGATAAATCAGGTCTCCTTTTAGTCCTAGCTGAATACTACTAAGACCTGTTTGATTTCCCCCGGCTACTTGTACTTCATACCCAAAATCTGCCGAAACATTAAGAATTTCGCCCCCACGGAACAAATTTCGGTTTGTAAAACTCAAAGCGAGACTGGGACCGGCAAAATTATTAGATTTTGTAACCGCTTGTAATTCTGCCCTAATCGCTTTCTTTTTTAAAGGCGAGAGATAAATATTGGCATCAATCAAACCTAAATTATCTGTTGTATCAGTATCTACTTCATTATACTGAATATTCACAAATTTATAAGCTCCTATAGACCCAAGCCTTCTACTTGTAGCTCTTGAGATTGCAGGATCATAATATTGCCCTTCCTCTATTAATACAAAAGGATCAAGACGATCTGGTCTAAAGAACTCTTCATCTTGAATAAAATTTTTGTTAGCAAATTGTACCGTATCCTTTGGGATAGAATCTTTTCCTATAACATAATTAGGATGAATATTTACCTTGTTTATTTTGTAGGGAATTATTGTTTTGGCAGGTACATCTTTCTTAAGGCGCAAAAACAAATCAAAACGTCTGTTATCATATTGATTAGTATCTGCCTCAAATAGCAACAAACCACTATCAAAATTGTAATAACCTTTTTTCTTTAATTCTGTATTTATTCGTTCCCGCTCAACTTGCATTGCAGTAAAATCAAAGCGCATTCCTGGCTTTATTACAGTATTAGGTAGCGTCTTTTCTATTTCCTGATAAACTAAAAGCGAGTCATTATCAAGTTTGTAATTTTCAAGAATATAGGGACGTAATAGTTTTATATTATAAGTGACGCTGGCTTCTTTAGCCTTAAGATATTCATCTATTGAAGAGGTAACATTGCTGTAGAAAAAGCCTCTGTTTTCAAGTCTATTGAGCAATATTTGCTCCATGTCATAAGTCTCAACATCTGACTCATAAACCGGCTCTTCTCCCAATTTCTTATTAAGAAATTTATTTATAAAACCTGGCTTTTCTCGTTGTGCTTTATAATGAAAATAAAGTCCTGGCTGCATTCCAAGTATTTTGCTATTAGGATCTGGTCTTAAAACGGCATTTAATTCTTGTTTAAGCAATTCTTCATTATCAACCACTGTGTCTGATGCAAGTTCAATTTTTGATCCTGTAAATAGTAATTCATCTTCAGGAACAAACTTTTCTACACTGCAGGATTGTATAATGCACAAAAACAGTATACCATATAGAATATGGATATTTTTCAATCCTTTATAAATCTTATTTCTTGCCATTATTCTCTTCCTCTTCTTTTTTGAGTATGGCCTTCCATAACTCATCAAATTTGTCAAATTCTCTTGTAAAAATGAGTGCGATACCGCTAACTATAAGTTGGCCATCAATTACATTTTCAAACTCATTTCGTCTAAAACCCTGTAACCTAAATCTGCCATCTTCAGTAAGCAGATATTCTAAGCTCACGTTACCTATAAGCGGCGTTGATTCTGTATTGCTTGTAGAACTTCCCTGAATGTCAACTTCACTTCCCACACGCACAATTAAGCGATCATT
>JBALXG010000431.1:0-3041 GCA_036961055.1 Leeuwenhoekiella sp.
CCGCTTTACGTATGGCTTTGTCACCACCGGCGATAATACCTATAATCACATCGTCTGAAACGCCAAAAGTTGGTGGACATTCAGAAGCGTCTAAAATGCCTAATCTTCCGCTGGTGCCTGCGCCCATATAAAATAATCTACCTCCTTTTTTAAGCTGATTTATTGCCTTTTTAACCAGATTTTCGATGCTGGGGAGCGATTTTTCAACCGCAAGTGGAACTATTTTATCTTCCGTATTTATTGAAGTTAGCAATTCATTTACATCCATTTTTTCTAAATGGTCGTATTTTGAATTTTGCTCAGTTGTTTTTGTAAAGCTCATATGTAAAATTACAGATTTAAAATTGTAGAAAATCTTTTATCACTTTATTATTCCAGCGTAATAGTAGCGCTATATTCCTGAGCAATTGCAAAATAACCCAAGGCGTAATTTTCTTTATTTGTTGTGTTAATAATATTACCGCGTACAGTAGCTGGTGGCGACTCAAAAGGACCGCCGCTATCCTGACCAGATTGTGTTATAACAATATTCATATAATCATAAAAGCTCTTATCAACCCCAAGAATGTCAACATAAAGAACAGTTTGCGGCTCCAGATCTTCATAAAAATAAGAGAATGAAAATTGCTGTCCCTGATAAAACTTGTCTTCACTTGCCAGAAAATAGGTTTTATCAAGATCAAAAAGATAATAATCTATTCTGGGAGCAAGATCTGTATAAGTAATAATTACTTCGGTTTCATCACCATTAAAAAGAGCGCCGTCACCTTCTTCCAGACTATCTATAGGTACTGTAGGAACATAATTTGCTGTAGAACTATAGGTTTCATTTTCATACTTGATCACCAGCTCAATAGTTTCTGTTTTTAAAATTTCAACAGGCATTTGTGTAATATAATTGCCATCACCGGCATCTGTAAATAAAAAGGAAGCAGATTGGGTAATAAATCTCACCTCTGCTCCTGTAATTAGCGGAACTCCTTCTTCATCAAACGGTGCTGTGCTTGTAAGTAGTACAGATACATTCACAATTTCATCTGATAATTCTGCCGGAACTCTTACTAAAGCATCTACCACAAGGCGTTTTTCAGTTTTTGGTAAATCAACATCTATAACATCTTCACAGCTAATGAAAACCAGCGAAAAAATTAAAATGTATAAAGAGGTTTTTACTTTCAAAATTTGAAATTATAGGTTACTGAAGGAATAATGCCAAATATTGAAGTGCGTATAGCCTCGTTCATCCCGGTGTCATCATTTCGTTTAAAGTTAATTGAAGCTGCATTGCTGCGGTCATATAAATTATAAATGCTGAAAACCCACTCGCCTTGTAATTTTCTGGTTTTATTCTTTCTGGGAATCAATGTAGCGGATACGTCTAATCTGTGATACGCCGGTAGTCTTTGATTGTTGCGAGGTCCAAAATTAGGAATTGTTAATCCCTCAAAAGAGGACTGACTCACTGGATAATTTGTGGGCTGTCCCGTTTGAAATAGAAAATTTAAGTTGAATTTCCACTTCTCACTATAATCATAATTAAGATAAATGCTTATATCATGTGTTTTATCATAGGCTGTAGGATACCAGTTTCCGTTATTGATACCATTTTCTGAAGGTGTACGTCCTGAAGTTTGCTGTTCACTTTTAGCCAAAGTATATGCAAACCAACCGGTAAAAGCGCCTTCATTTTTTCTAAATAAAAATTCTAATCCGTATGCGCGGGCATTTCCATTAAGCACTTCGCGTTCTACTGCATTTGAGGCGATAAGTTGCGCGCCATCACGGTAATCAAGTCTGTTATCAACGGTTTTATAAAAAATTTCAGTTTCCAGAGAGAACAGGTTATCCTTAATGTTTTTAAAATATCCCAGAGCAAATTGATCAAGCAACTGTGGTTTTAAATATTTTCCGCTAGGTGTATAAACGTCAAGTGGAGTAGGAGAGTTTGTATTTGAAATAAGGTGCACATATTGCGCCATGCGATTATAGCTGGCTTTTATAGAATTATTATCGTCTAGGGCGTAGGACATAGAAAACCGAGGTTCCCAGTTTTTAAAAGTTTGTATAGGTCCTGTGTTTTTTGAAATTTCGACTGACTCGGCCGCTTCATAAATCTGTAATTCTTCATTAAAAACCACCGGATTGTCATTTGCATATACATTCTGCTCTTCTTGTCCTAATCTGGTGAAATGATTTAAGCGTACTCCGTATCGCAAAGTAAGATCATCTGTAATGTCATGTTCTGCTTCAATATAAGCGGCAAATTCGTTAGCATATTTTAGCGTAAGCTGTTCTGCAATTATTCCTGATTCTGGTTTATTTGGTTTTATAAATCCCGGATTAAAGCGATAATAAATGTTATTTATGCCATAATTCAGCTTAAAATTATTACCCAAATAATGCTGAAAATCGTACTTTATGTTGAAATTTCTGATTCCAGAATCGTACTCAAACCCTACAAAATCGAGCAAAAGGCCATAATAATAGTCGGAGTAAATGACTGATAAATTTGAAAATAACTTATTGGTAAACAGGTGATTCCATCGCAGGTTAAGCACCGCGTTTCCATACGTGTTGACAAAGCTTTCTTCTATACCAAAGACGTCACGCCCAAAATAACCGGATAAATACAAATTATTGTTATCGTTGACTTTGAAATTAACTTTAGTATTTAAATCATAAAAATAAGCTTTGTTATTATTGTCGAATAACGGAAGAAAAAGATGAGCGTACGAAGCGCGACCACCTATTAGAAAAGCAGATTTATCTTTGATAATGGGGCCTTCGGCCAGCAGGCGGCTGGATACAGCGCCTATTCCTCCATTAATATGATAAGACTTACTATTGCCCTCTTTTTGATAAATATCTAAAACTGAAGAAACCCTACCACCGTAACTGGCGGGGATTCCACCTTTATAAAGTTTTAAGTCTTTTATGGCATCGGGATTAAAAACAGAGAAAAAACCGAATAAATGGGATGAATTGAAAATTATCGCTTCGTCAAGTAAAATAAGATTTTGATCTGCAGAGCCGCCACGCAC
>JBALXG010000432.1:0-3035 GCA_036961055.1 Leeuwenhoekiella sp.
GCTTAATAATAAAAATGACGGTAGCCAGATAATTAACCTCAACTTCAACATTCATAAAAAACAGCACATTTTTAGAGCGGCTCTTGAAGGCATAGCTTTCTCATTTGTTTATGGATTAGAAATTCTCAAAAACGATGGGGTAAATCTTACTACCATAAAAGCTGGTAACGATAATTTATTTCGCTCAGAGATTTTTTCAAATACAATTTCAACTCTTACAGGAAGCGCAATAAACATTGTTGAAACCACTGGAGCAGTAGGTGCAGCACGCGCTGCAGCATATGCAGCCGGAGAATTTAAAAACTTTGATGAAGCTGTTCAAACTGACGAGGTCCAACTAACTTACAAGCCATTAAATAATAAAGAAGAATACCAGAAAGCTTATAACATCTGGAAGAAAGACTTAACAGAATATATTAATCGATTTTAACATAAACAACTATGAGTACCTTAGGTGAAAAAGAATATTTCAAAGGAATAGGTGATATTCAATTTGAAGGAAAAGAATCAACTAATCCGCTGGCATTTAAATATTATGATGCAAATAAAACGGTTGCGGGCAAAACAATGAAAGAGCATTTTAAGTTTGCTATCGCATACTGGCACACTTTTACTGGTACAGGTGGAGATCCTTTTGGCGCGCCTACTCAAAAATTTCCGTGGTTAACTAATAATGATCCTATTCAGCAGGCTAAAGATAAAATGGATGCGGCTTTTGAATTCATTACTAAAATAGGAGCAGAATATTATTGTTTTCATGATTTTGATTTAATCGCTGAAGGAAGCAGCCTTGAAGAGAGTGAGAAACGTCTGGATATTATCACAGATTACGCGCTTGAAAAACAAAAAGCATCTGGAGTTAAATTACTTTGGGGAACTTCAAACTGTTTCAGCAACCCACGTTATATGAACGGTGCAGCAACAAATCCTAATTTTGATGTGCTGGCGTATGCCGGTGCACAAGTTAAAGGAGCATTAGATGCAACCATTAAATTAGGTGGTGAAAATTATGTTTTCTGGGGAGGACGTGAAGGATATATGTCCCTACTTAATACCGATATGAAACGTGAGCAGGATCATATGGCACGCTTCCTTCATTCTGCAAAAGATTACGCACGCAAACAAGGATTTAAAGGTACTTTCTTTATAGAACCAAAACCTATGGAACCTTCTAAACATCAATACGACTTTGATGCTGCAACAGTTCTAGGGTTCCTTACTAAATATGACCTTCTAAACGACTTTAAATTAAATATAGAAGTAAATCACGCAACTCTTGCTCAACACACATTTGAACATGAATTACAGGTTGCTGCAGACAACAGTCTTCTAGGAAGCATTGATGCAAACCGCGGTGACTATCAAAATGGATGGGATACAGATCAATTTCCTGTAGACGTTTATGAACTTACTCAGGCAATGATGGTAATTCTTCAATCTGGAGGAATACAAGGGGGCGGAGTCAATTTTGATGCCAAAATAAGAAGAAATTCAACTGATTTAGTCGATATTTTTCACGCTCATATAGGTGGTATGGATGTCTTTGCACGAGCATTGATGAATGCAGATGCTGTACTTGAGAAATCAAACTACAAAAAGATGAAAAAAGAGCGCTATGCATCTTTTGACAGTGGTGCAGGTAAAACTTTTGAAGATGGAAAATCTACTCTTGAAGATCTTCATGCCTACGCTAAAAATCATCAGGATATAAAACCTGTTAGTGGTCAACAAGAATTATATGAAAATATCATTAATCAGTATAGCTAAATAAATTATGGCCATCTCAAATAATACCGCCTATTTACTAAAGCTTACATTAGTGGCCACCCTAGGTGGCCTCTTATTTGGCTATGATACAGCGGTAATTTCTGGTACCGTAAGCTCTCTGGAAAGCTTTTTTGTACTCCCCTTTGGGTTAGATGAAACCAGTGCAAACGCCAGATTGGGTTTTGTCGTGTCGAGCGCACTTATAGGTTGTATCATTGGCGGTATTTCAGGAGGTGTTGTTAGTAAAGCGCTAGGTCGCAGAAATGGCCTTCTTCTGGCAGCATTCTTATTTCTTCTTTCAGCAATAGGATCTGCGATGCCAGAAATGTTTTTTACATCAATAGGAGAAGGAGATCATACTTATATCTATGTATTTATAGTATATAGAATTTTAGGTGGTATAGGAGTTGGGTTAGCATCAATGCTCTCTCCCTTATATATTTCAGAAATAGCACCGGCAAAAATTAGGGGCAAACTAGTTTCATTAAATCAGTTTGCTATCATATTTGGTATGTTAATCGTTTATTTTGTAAACTACTACATTGCCAGTCAGGGAGACGACACCTGGTTAAATACTGTAGGCTGGCGTTTTATGTTTGCCTCAGAAACTATACCCGCTACCCTGTTTTTAGTCTTGTTGTTTTTTGTACCAGATACTCCACGTTCACTCGTACTTAAAAATAAGCCAGAGAAAGCTCTTGAGGTTTTAACTAAAGTAAATGGGAAGGCTGAAGCAGAGAAAATTATTTTTGAGATTAAAAACACTGTAGTTCACCATTCAGGTAAATTATTTTCTTACGGTGTGCCTATAATTATCATAGGAATCCTCTTATCTGTTTTTCAGCAATTTGTAGGTATAAATGTGGTTTTATATTATGCTCCAGAGATCTTTAAAGGTATGGGTTCTGGGACTGATACAGCTTTGTTACAGACAATCATAGTTGGCGCAGTGAATCTTTTATTTACAGTGCTAGCTATATTAACGGTAGATAAATTTGGCAGAAAACCATTAATGATTATAGGTGCCTTAGGTATGGCAATATCAATGTTTGCCCTGGGTACGGTTTTCTTCTCTCAAACAGTAGGTCTTTTTGCATTGTTTTGCATGTTGTTATATGTAGCTAGTTTTGCGATGAGTTGGGGACCTGTCACATGGGTTTTACTTTCTGAAATTTTCCCGAATAAAATTAGGGGACGGGCATTGGCAGTTGCAGTTGCAGCACAATGGATTTCAAACTATTTAGTTTCTTGGACATTCCCAATGATGG
>JBALXG010000433.1:0-3030 GCA_036961055.1 Leeuwenhoekiella sp.
CCTGCATCAAATGAATCTATTTTACTCATATCTAGCCCAGAATCTTCCATAGCCTGAGCCGCAGAATAAACAGCAAATTGGGTAAATAAATCGCTTCTTTTTATCTCATTTCTATCAAGATATTTTGAAGGCTCAAAATCTTTAACTTCACAGGCAATTTGAGTTCTGAATTTTTCTGCATTAAAACGTGTAATCTTTCCTGCTCCGCTTTTTCCGTTGATGCAATTTTCCCAGAATTCATTTATGGTATTTCCCAAAGGTGTTACTGCACCCATTCCTGTAACTACAACTCTTTTCATTTATACTTTTTATAAGATATATACAGTTCTCACTGCTATCGTTGAATTTTTTTCTTTTAAACAATTTTTACTGAAGCATCTGCGGCGTGGCAACTGTGCGAAAACCTGTATGATCGCTGGCTGAATCTATACTTTGACCCATTCTTGCAGAAATGCTGTAACTAGCACAATAGGATTCTGCACATAAAAAGGAACCTCCTTTAATTACTTTCTCATGTTCTCTGGGATTTGCCGGATTGTATGATTCTTTAGCTCCTTGAGGATTTACAATTTTACCACTTTTGAGCGCTTCGGTATAATAAGCAACATTAAACCAGTCTTGTGTCATTTCCCATACATTACCTGCCATCTCGTAAATGCCAAGTGAGTTAGGAGGAAAAGATTTAACAGGAGCGATGTATTTATAACCATCTTCTTCATTATTTTTTGTAGGAAAAGTTCCTTGCCATGTATTAGCTTCTTCACTAAGTCTAGATTTGTCATCGCCCCAGGTATAAATTCCTCCAGGCATTTTTCCATGAGCTGCAGCTTCCCACTCGGCTTCGGTTGGTAAACGCCTGTTTGCCCATTTACAATATTCTTGTGCATCTGCATATGCAATATGCACAACAGGGTAGTTTTGTCTCTCATTAATATCACTTCCAGGGCCCTGTGGATGCTTCCAATTAGCTCCTAATTTCCATTCCCACCATTGAGAATAATCATTAAGATTTGCTACATTTTTTACATTTCTATTAAATACCAGTGAGCCGGGCTGTAGAATACTATCAGCTGGCTTTGGTGTGCCGTCAGGAAGTTGTTTTTTAATTTCTTCCCAATCTATGGGTCTCTCTGCAATTGTTAAATATCCAGTTTCATTTACAAATTTTTGAAATTCTGCATTTGTAACTTCAGTTTTATCTATAAAAAAACCATCAACGGTAACGGGATGAGCAGGTTTTTCACGGGCCAATGCGAGTACATCATTTTTAGAAGCTCCCTGTGTAAAGTTAATTCCAGATACCCAAACCATATTTTCTGGTGCAGTAATATTTTCAGATTGCGCGCTATTATTACAGCTCGCAAATACTGCAAATGAGAAAAGGGGTATAATAATTTTTTTAAACATTAAAATATCTTCAACCGGTTTTCATTGAAATGAGGCCAATAATAAGGCATTTTAACCGATTTTTTCCCTCAAAAAACCTAAACTTTACTGAAAAATTTCAGTTTAAAGTAGATAAAACCAAACAACTCTTTTTTAGAAATCGATTATTATGTTAATGTTTAAAGGATTAAGAAACTGGTATCAACAGAAAGCTATGCCGGCAACCATATTAGAACTATGCATTACCCCTGTGTTTTTAACTCTCTAGTTTGTTTAGAATTTCTTTGCCAGAAAAACAAGATTGTAAAGAGTATTATTAAAATTGCGGGAAAAATAACAATGTTTTGCAATGTATCTTGTCCAGCTGCCAGTTCCAGAGCATTACCTGAGAGACCCTTTGTAATATGTTCTTCTCTAGAATTATCTATCCAACTACCAATTATAGGTTGAAAAATTGAGGTAGAAAACATGCCTACTCCTCCTAAAACAGACATTCCCAATGCACTACTTAATGGCACCTTTTGCGCTACAGATCCTACCATTACGGGCCAGAAATAACATACCCCTAAAGCAAAAACTACAGCCGCAACATATGCCATAGGTCCTGTAACCACACTAAACATATAAATGCCTATTGTTGCTAATATTGCAGATATTAGAAGTACACCTGTCTGCCCAAGTAAACCTACTACTGGACCAGCAAAAAATCTTCCCGTAGCCATTAGACCAGAAGTTAAGGCAAGTATTAGCATAGGTTCAGCGCCGCTATAGCTTAGTACAATACTTACCCATTGATTTGGTCCAAATTCAGAAATTGCTGTAAGAGCCATACATACGAACAAGAAAATATAGATAGGACTAATCATAGCTTTAAAATTCTCTTTTAAGGAAGCCGCTTTTTCAACAGTTGGGCGGGGAAATTGTTTACCAAAAAAGAGTATAGCATAAGTTATTGTGGGTAACATTATCAACCACATTTGTGTTTGCCATGATAAATCCCAATCTGTCATAAACTTAGAGACTAACGCTCCTATAAAAATTCCTCCCGGAAACCACATATGAAAACGATTGAGCATTTTATTCATTTTAACTCCAGAAAACATATCAGCTATCATAGGGTTACAGGCGGCTTCTGTACATCCATTACCAAAACCGATAAAAAGAGTCGAAATTAGCAGCCCCACATAACCTCCCGAATAAATGGTCATAATTATTCCTATAGTATGTGCGATAAAGGCTACTGTCATTATATTTTTTGGACCAAAAGAATGATAAACTAAGCCGCCAATTATCATGCTTATGGGAAAGCCTAAAAACCACATAGAATTAATAAATCCCAGCTGCTCAGCAGTGAGATTAAACTCACTTGCTAGTTGAGGAAGAATTCCGGCTCGAATAGAAAAAGAAAAGGCGGTCGTAATTAGAGCAAAGCAACTGCCCGTAAATAGCGCATTGCGATTAATGGATGTCGTCATAAAATTATAGGTTGGTTGTTTTTTCTTAAATATTTATTAAATGTAATAAAATATTTAAAAAAGACTAGTTAAAAATGAGTAATTCATATTTATCTGTATCTCCGATATAGGAATGCGTAAATTTTAAGTTAAAATATGAGACGAAGCCAACTAATGTTTATGCAGTAAG
>JBALXG010000434.1:0-2453 GCA_036961055.1 Leeuwenhoekiella sp.
GTCACATTACCATCATCATCACGACCTTCTAGTGTGTACCAATAAACCTGACCTAAACCTGTCGCATCAGGACCAAGCGAAGGATTAACTCCGTCTGGCAATAATCCGTTAGGTAATGAATTGAGTTTTTCAAGAATTCGGCTTCGGCTCCAGTAAAATTCTATGTCTTCATTAAAAATGATATAGATACTTGAAAAACCGAACATTGACGAACTTCTAATCGTCTTAACTCCCGGAATTCCCAGCAGCGAAGTAGTTAACGGATAAGTAATCTGGTCTTCAATATCCTGTGGCGAACGACCGTCCCATTTCGTGAAAACGATCTGTTGGTTCTCACCAATATCTGGAATCGCATCGACTGCCACGGGATCAGTTGGAATCCCGATAGCTATCGGGACGGTGTCCCAGTTAAAGGGCGCGTTAACGACTCCCCAGCCTACGAATAGAACCAGAAGAAGTACAGAAACTAACTTGTTATGTATAAGAAATTTGATGCTCTTATTCAGCATGAGCTAAGATTTAAACGATGTGAAATAGTTATCAAAAAAGACAACGAGAATGCCCGGGCACAAGAATGCCGGGTTCTATTAAACATGTTTAAAAAATCAAATAAGGAAAGTCTGGTCTAGCAGCTGTATGTCTTTTATGAGGACGGGCGGCGAATAATCTTTAAATGGAATTATTTGTTCATCAATACCTTCAAAAAGGTTTACATACGTGTAAACAAAAGCAGCTACAAAAGTCTGGTGCTCCAGTGAAAGTGAATCAAAAGAAGATTTTAAATCATCATGGCCTTTCACCACAACCGTTTTATCACAGCAGGATTTTGTGGTTACCGTATTCTCACAACTATTTGTTGTTTGCTGAATATCCATGCCACAAGAAACGGCTTCTTTCATGATCTTAAAGTCAACCAACTTATCACCACAATAATGCATGTTCATACTAAATGACATAGTAGAAAACAACACAAGAAGTGCCATGGTAAGCGATAGTATTTTATGGAAAGACTTTTTCACGCTACGCGAAATTAGTACAAATGATTGATATTTTGACCAATAAGTGATTTTAATGCCCTATGTTCTTGATTTTCAGAGTCGATTTTAGAGTCATTTTAGCTGATTTTCTATACAATTAGGTGGTTTTTTCAGGCGTAATATCAGCCGCAAGGTAAAGTTTCTTAATGTGTTTTTTTACATACATAAAACGCACAAAGCCTATAATTAAAAGTATAGGTGCAATTATAGCAAGTGCAAGACCAATACCCTTTATTTGCTGAAACATATCCAGTTTCATTATCGCCAGCCCCGAACTTAAAAAGACGATAAACGTACGGAAATAAGCCAAAAAAGTACGCTCATTAGCAAGTCGGGTTCTATCAATCGCCAGCTTGTCACGTAGAGTAAGCGGTTCTTCCATAAACAAATTTTGTTTGTTTAAAGGTAACCAAATTCTTCAATCTTAAAATCTATATGTAAACCCCAGAAGGTGATTTCCTTCATAATTACTATAGGTCAATTGCATATGTTCCTGCTCATATTCAGTAGTGAATAAAAGCGTGCTGCCTATCCCCACAACCGCACCTGCGAGAATATCATAACCGTCATGCTTTTCTGCGTTTATTCGGCTAAAAGCAGTAAATCCTGCTAGCGCATATGCAGGAATACTGTATTTAAAACCATAGCGTTTATGTATAAAAGATGCACTTTGAAAAGTTGTAGAAGTGTGTCCTGAAGGAAATGCGTTATCTCCATTGCCTTTTGGTCTGGGTTTGTTTAGCGCAACTTTCATCCCGAAAGTAAGAGCCTGATTAAAAAGAAAACCTTTAGTAAACTGCCAACTTCCCTTTTTGTCCTTTAAAATTAGAGTAGTTGCCATTACAGAA
The DNA here is from genome assembly GCA_036961055.1 of Leeuwenhoekiella sp. Lineage (GTDB taxonomy): Bacteria > Bacteroidota > Bacteroidia > Flavobacteriales > Flavobacteriaceae > Leeuwenhoekiella. The sequence goes on from JBALXG010000434.1 coordinate 1,886, forward strand.
ATAGGCATGGCTACTAGCAATACATCTCCCGCTGTTTCAATTGTAGGATTGTTATTTTTAATGAGCTGTGCATTTCCGCTGTAAGAAAAAGCTAGAAAGACTACTAGAGCAAAAAATAAATTTAGAAAAGGATTATAAGATTTTAAGCTGAAAAATGATTTAGGCATGCGTAATTTAAGTTTATAAGAAATATTTCAAAGCTTAAATACTTTGAAATTTGACCAAATATCAACTGAAATTCTAAAGCTTACCTAAAGAGAATTTAAAGAAATACTAATACAAAAAAGGCCGGATATTTACATATCTGGCCATTTTATAATTAACTACCTAAAACACTTAATCATTATCTTCTTCTGTCATCTTTTCAGATTTTACGATTTTACCGGTTTTATCAATCGCAACTTCCAGCTTAGACTCACCTTTCTCCATTTCAAATTCATAAACCGTTCCTGACGCTGTTTCAGAAATTTCAGATTCTTCTATTTCATAATCTGCATACTTTTCCTTTAAAGCGTTCATTACATTTTGAGGAACGTCAGCAGTTTTAACTTCCTGCTCTGTTTCTAAC
>JBALXG010000434.1:2463-3026 GCA_036961055.1 Leeuwenhoekiella sp.
TCCTTCATCGGTAAAATTGGCTGAATATTCCATTCCATCCATTTTAAATTCGGCTTCCCATTCTGTTTCAGTTTCTTTATCCCATTTAACAGATTTCGCATTTGGAAATTTTTTAGCGAAAGCTTCATTAACCGCATTAGGAATTTCCTTTGTTGAAGAACAGGAAAATGTAACCAGTGCCAAGAATAGAATTTTAAGACTTTTTAAATTTTTCATATTTTTTGTACTTAGATTTCCCTCTAAAGTACAGCCTGTTTCTTAAGATATCTTGAAGGTAATCTAAAGAGGCTTTATTTATTTTAATTTTTGTGAAAAATCTATTTTAAAAATATGCTCTTTTTCTTCAAATCTATACATGATGACAAAACCATATTCCTCACATATGTTTTTAACAATGGCAAGGCCCAGACCAGTGCTGGTATGAGAATTTGTATTTTCTTTATAAAATCTGTCAAACAATTTATCTGAGTGATTTAAGGGTACATTTCCGCTATTTTTTACTATAAAAACACTGTTTTCTATACGCACTTCAACGTGACCTGATGGGGTACAATATTTTATTG
>JBALXG010000435.1:0-3017 GCA_036961055.1 Leeuwenhoekiella sp.
CTAAAAGTGCCCGTAAACTTTTGCTTAACCGCCGTGAATTAAATAAACTTGAGAAGGAAGTAAAAAACAGCGGACTTACAATTGTTCCTCTAAAAATGTTTCTCAACGATCGCGGTCTTGCAAAACTGGTTATCGCTCTTGCGAAAGGAAAAAAATTATACGATAAACGGGAAACTATTAAAGATCGTGACAGTAAACGCAACTTAAGCCGAATTAAAAAATCATTTAATAATTAATTTTCAAGTCCGAAATTGGGATATATTTCGGCGATTTTCGTTCTAAAAAACCTGATTTTTAATTGACCTTTTGCAACTTTTGGTATGATTAACAGGTCTTTACTTGTAAATTAAACCAAATGACAAAAAATCTACTTTTCTTTTTTCTATTTCTTTTTAGCTTTCAGATTTACGCCCAGATAACCGGAAAAATTACATCCACCACAGGTGAAGCATTGCCATATGTGAATATTTATTTGAAGAATTCTTCTTTAGGAACCACTTCAAATGACGCAGGCGAGTATAAACTGAATATTGAAAAAACAGGAAATTATACTATCGCATTTCAGTTTTTAGGGTATCAAACCAAAGAAGTTGACGTTACAATAAACAAGCTACCGTTCACTTTAAATGTAGAATTAACTGAAGAAATCACTTCGCTAGATGAAGTTTTAGTTGATTCTAATATAAATCCCGCAGACAGAATAATACGAGCGGTAATTGCCAATAAAGAGTCATTTTTAGCCAAAAATAAGGCCTATACAGCCGATTTTTACTCGCGCGGAACCTATCGCGTAAAGAATCTTCCTGAGAAAATACTAGGTCAGGAAATCACAGAGATCGGCCCAGGTCTTGACTCTACGCGCAGCGGAATAATTTATCTTAGCGAGACCATTTCTAAAATTAAATATCAGGCTCCAGACGACTTTAAGGAAACCATTTCTGCTAGCAAAGTAAGTGGCGATGATAATGGTTTCAGTTTTAATAGCGCGCAGGAAGCAAACTTTTCATTTTACGATAACACGCTAGAAATTAACGCACAACTGGTCTCTCCTATCGCAGATAACGCGTTTAATTATTACCGTTATAAACTGGAAGGTTCTTTTTATGAAGGCGATAAATTGATAAATAAAATAAAAGTCACTCCCAAGCGCGCAAAAGATCGCGTGTTTACCGGGTACGTATATATTGTTGAAGATGACTGGCAATTGTATGGCGTTGATTTAAGCACAAATGGTGCAGCAATACAGGTTCCGTTTATAGAAAATCTGGTAATAAAGCACAATTTTAAGTATAATAAAGCCGAAAATCTGTGGGTTAAAGTACTTCAAACTATAGATTTTAAATTTAAATTATTCAGCTTTCAGGGTGACGGAAGATTCTCTGCGGTTTATAGTAATTACGTTTTTAATCCAGAATTTGGCAAAAAAGAATTTGGTGCTGAAGTATTAAATTTCGCTGAAGAAGCTAATAAAAAAGACAGTTTATACTGGCAAAAAGTGCGTCCTATACCGCTCACAAACGAAGAAAAAAAAGATTATGTTGTAAAAGACAGTCTGCAGATTGTACGCAAATCTGAGAAATATCTGGATTCTGTTGATGCGCGCAGCAATAAATTTAATGTGTACGATCCGCTTTTAGGCTATTCGTACATAAACTCATACGAGCGGTGGAGAATTTCAGTTGATAGTCCGCTGGAAGCGCTTCGGTTTAATACCATTCAGGGATTTAACAGCAATGTAGGCGTGTCATTTTCAAGCTGGGAAGAAGATTATGCCAGTGGCTACACTGCTTTCGCGAAAGCGAATTACGGTTTTGATGACGATCGAGTACGTTTTACAGGTGGTTTTACAAAACGTTTTAACCGCACAAACCGAAGAACAATAAGCATTACAGGTGGTGAAAAAGTAGAACAATTTAATGCTAATGAACCCATACCAACTTTAGTAAACAGCATCGCCACACTTTTCTGGGAGCGCAATTATCTCAAAGCGTACGATCTTACTTTTGCTCGTTTTTATTATAATGAAGAACTTTTTAATGGTTTTAATTTCTATGGAAATGCGGGTTATGAGAAGCGAGCTGCGCTTTTTAATACCACAGATCAGGTTCTCATTAAAAATGATGTGCGATATACGTCTAATAATCCTCTAGATCCGGCCGATTTTAGCACTACAGCGATAGATAATCACGAGCTGGCAAAGCTTAATCTTACGGCTTACATTCATTTTGATCAGAAATATATGAGCTATCCTGACGGAAAGTTTAATGTTTCAGAATCAAAATATCCTACACTGGCTCTTGCTGTTGAGCAGGGTTTTGCTGCTTCAGACGGTGATTATAATTTTACACGTTTTGGCGCAGGTCTTTCACAGCAATTTAATATAGGGAACAAGGGAAATTTTGGTTATAATCTGCGTGGTGGAACATTTTTACACGGCGACGATATAAGCTTTGTAGATTATCAACATTTTAATGGAAATCAAACCCGCGTAAATTTAAGCGGCGACTATTTAAACCGATTTAAAAATATGCCCTATTATCAATTTAGCACTAACGAAAGCTACTTTGAAGCACACCTAGAGCATAATTTTAAAGGATTTGTAATGGGAAAAATTCCAGGTTTTCGCGCGCTTAACTTTAACCTTGTTGCCGGAGCTAATTATTTAAGCACGGTAGATAACAAACCCTATTCTGAACTTTCAATAGGTCTTGATAATCTTGGTTTTGGCAAATTTCGCTTTCTACGAGTAGATTATGTACGCTCTTTTTATAACGGAAATGATAAAGGAGCTTTTGTATATGGCCTAAGTTTTTAGAATTGAAAAGTTACCTTTAACATCATTTATAATTTTCAAAATATGTTTTCTAATTTTCAGCTAAAAAATGTCATTTTTATTGCTTTCACGGCGATTTTTCTTGTTTCCTGTGCAGAAGATAAAACTATAAATCTCACCAAAATGGATGGATTTCCGCCAGAAATGATGGGTTGCAGCTGCTATTTTTCAGAAAATGAAGCCG
>JBALXG010000436.1:0-3016 GCA_036961055.1 Leeuwenhoekiella sp.
CGTGAATGCTGTCGACAAGCATAACGATGATTTAATTAAAATAAGCGATCAAATCTGGGCAAATGCCGAAATCGCTTTTGAGGAAGTAAAATCTTCAAAATTGCTTGCAGATTATGCTGAAGAAAACGGTTTTACAGTAGAGCGCGGTGTTGCAAATATTCCTACAGCTTTTGTTGCTACTTATGGTGAAGGTAAACCTGTTATTAGTGTTTTAGGTGAATTTGACGCTTTGCCCGGAATATCTCAAAAAATGCAACCTACAAAAGAACCTTTAGTTGAAGGCGCTGCAGGTCACGGCTGTGGTCATAATCTTTTTGGCGCAGGAAGTCTGGGCTCTGCAATCGCGATAAAAGAATTAATTGAAGCGGGAAAAATAAAAGGAACTATTAAATTTTTTGGCACTCCGGCCGAAGAAAAATTCTTTGGCAAACTCTGGATGGCAGAAGCTGGCCTGTGGGATGATGTAGATGTTAACCTTAGTTGGCACCCTGCTGCAGAAACAAAAGCAGATATACAAAGCTCTATGGCGCTGGTAGATTTTATTGTAGAATTTTACGGGCAGGCAGCTCACGCAGCGGCAGATCCCTGGAATGGACGAAGTGCTTCAGACGGACTTGAACTTTATACTACCGGAATAAATTATTACCGTGAACACATAAAACCTACTGTAAGAATTCACTATCACATTCAGGATGGCGGCCAGGTCGTAAATGTTGTTCCAGATTATAGCAGACTTTGGGTGCGTGTGCGCAACTCAGACCGTGAAGGATTAATGCCGGTTTATGAACAAGTTATGAAAATGGCAGAAGGTGCAGCAATAATGGCAAATGTTGACTATAAAATCACCCTGGTTTCCGGACTTCATGAAGTACTGGTTAATCGTGAAGGTGGAAAAGCAATGCAGAAAAACCTCGAAATGCTGGGCGAAATCGCTTACACAGATGAAGAAACCGCTTATGGTAAAAAAATTCAGGAAGCTACAGGAAAACCACAAATAGGAATGGACAGCAAAATTAATCCGTTATTAGAAACCAAAGAAAATCCTGGCGGTGGCTCAACAGATGTTGGTGATATTAGCTGGATTGTGCCAAATATAAACCTAGGCGTTACAACAGCTCCTAAAGATACCCCGTGGCATTCATGGGCCGTTGTCGCTTGTGGCGGAATGTCTATTGGCCACAAAGGAATGACGTATGCTTCTAAAGCATTAGCACTTACGATGTATGATCTTTTTACAGATCCTAAGCTTGTTGAGGCTGTAAAAGCTGAATATAAAGAGCGTAAAGGAGATTATGAATATGAAGCAATGATTCCTGATGGACCACCACCAATAGGACAGAACTAGAATTATCTCCCTTAAAACATCAAAAACCTCCTGATTTTAGCTTAAAATCAGGAGGTTTTTTTTTAATCTCACCGTGAGTTTAATTCTTTCTTTAGTACATATAAGACTTACCCGGAGGTTGTTGATTCAACTGAATTTTTAAAAAATAGATGCGCTATTAAAATCAGCACACTGTAAATTAAACCAAGCGTTGCAACACCTGTCCATTGATACCATTCCCAAGCATAAGCGCCGGTTACTGTTCCTACAGCTCCACCTATAAAATAGCCTACCATATAAATAGTATTTACTCTATTTCTGGCTTCCGGATTTTTTGAAAATATAATATTTTGATTTACAATATGTAGTGATTGCAAGCCCAAATCAATCATTACAACTCCTATAACAAGTCCCCAGATAAAGTTTCCGGAAAACTGAAAAACGACCCAGGCTGCAATCATAATTGCAGTAGAGCTTATTATCATAACATTCTTATTTAACCTGTCACTTAATTTACCCGCGTATGTTGCGCCCAAAGCTCCTGCGATACCTAAAACGCCAAAGAGACCTGTAACACCACTGCCATAGCCGAAGTTAGCTTCCATTAAAAAAACCAGTGTTGTCCAGAAAGCGCTAAAACCGGCAAAACCCAGACCGCCGCGTAAAGCTGCTATTCTTACAGAGGGTTCAGTTTTAAACAGGTGCACGAGTGAGGTCATTAATTCTTTATATGTCCCTGTAAAATCAGTTGCTATGTTAGGTAGTTTTATTTTAAGCATAATTCCATAAACAACCATAATTCCTGTAGCCAGAAAATACATAAATCGCCAGCCAAAATATTCTCCTATTAATCCGCTTAAAAATCTACTTCCTAATATTCCTATAAGCAAACCGCTCATAACAATGCCAATTGCTCTGCCTCTGTTTTCATCTTGAGCCAACTGTGCAGCCATGGGAACAAATAACTGAGGAACAACTGATGAAAAACCTACGCAGAAACTCGCTATTGTCAAGACCAAAAGTGTAGGCGCCATTGCCGTTACCAGTAATGAAACTATAATTGCGACAAAGTCTATTAAAATGATTTTCTTTCGTGAAAACTTATCACCTAAAGGAATAATAAATAACAAACCAAAGGCATACCCTAACTGAGTAAATAATGGGATTTTGCTTACTTGAGATTCACTTACATTAAAAGTCTTTGCGATTAGGTTTAAAAGTGGCTGATTGTAATAATTATTGGCCACAACGAGTCCTGCGCCCACAGCCATTAAATACAATAAAGAATTTGAAAGTTTTGGAGCACTCATAAAAACAGAGATACGGGTATTAATAAAATAAAAATAGGATTAACATCTACCGAAAATTCGGTCTTTGGCTAGTTGCAGAATAGTGTGAAAAATATCATGAGCATTTATATGTGTGTTATCTATCAATATTGCATCTTTCGCTTGTACTAAAGGTGAATCTTTACGAGTAGTATCGATCTCATCCCGCTTGACTACATTATCCAGAACTTCTTTATATGTAACCTCTTCGCCCTTTTCTTTTAACTCATTAAAACGTCTTTCTGCACGCTCATCTGCAGATGCAGTTAGAAAAATTTTAAGTTCGGCATCAGGAAAAACAACGGTACCAATATCGCGCCCGTCCATAACCACACCTTTACCTTTGCCTAATTCATGTTGTTGG
>JBALXG010000437.1:0-3009 GCA_036961055.1 Leeuwenhoekiella sp.
AATTAGGTATTCACGCCTCCTCTACCCGTCAGGTTTTCTTTAGTGAAACCAAAGTTCCTGTTGAGAATATGCTTGCAGGTCGCGGTGAAGGTTTCAAAATCGCTATGAACGCGCTTAATATTGGTCGTATAAAATTAGCGGCTGCCTGTCTTGATGCGCAAAGACGTGTTACAGATCATTCGGTGAAATATGCCAATGAGCGTATTCAGTTTAAAACTCCTATTTCAAGTTTTGGGGCTATCAAATTAAAATTGGCCGAAATGGCAACTTCTGCTTATGCAGGAGAAAGTGCAAGTTACCGTGCTGCAAAAAATATAGAAGATCGTATTACCATGCGCATGAGTGAAGGCAACTCACATAGTGAGGCAGAACTTAAAGGCGTTGAAGAATATGCTATAGAATGTTCTATTCTAAAAGTTGCGGCTTCAGAAGATATTCAAAATTGTTCTGATGAAGGTATTCAGATTTTTGGTGGAATGGGCTTTAGTGCAGACACACCTATGGAAGCTGCATGGCGTGATGCGCGTATCTCTCGTATCTACGAAGGTACAAATGAGATAAACCGTATGCTGGCGGTGGGTATGCTTATTAAAAAAGCTATGAAAGGTCACGTAGACCTTTTAGGTCCCGCGATGAAAGTAGCAGATGAATTGACCGGAATTCCTTCTTTTGAAACTCCAGATTTTTCTGAAGTGCTTTCTGAAGAAAAAGCAATGATCGCCAAATTGAAAAAGGTTTTCCTTATGGTCGCCGGTGGTGCGATTCAAAAATTTGGTCCAGAGTTAGAACAACATCAGCAGTTACTTTTAGCGGCTTCAGATATTCTTATTGAGATCTATATGGCCGAAAGTACAATATTAAGAGCTGAGAAAAACGCTAAACGTTTTGGTGAGGAAGCTCAAAAGGAACAAATAGCAATGGCTAAATTATATCTATATCACGCTGTTGATACTATAACAATAAAAGGAAAAGAAGGTATTGTTTCTTTTGCTGAAGGAGATGAGCAACGTATGATGCTAATGGGTCTAAAACGCTTTACGAAGTACCAAAATCAGCCTAATGTGGTTGCTTTACGTAATCTTATTGCTGATAAAGTTATTGCTGAAAATACATATCCTTTTTAGAAAAAAGAAAATAAGTTTTAAAATTTTTGACTGAAGGCCTGTAAATTCAAAACTTACAGGCCTTTTTTATACCTTTCCCTAAATATTTATGATGAGATTCCTTTTTATATTTCTTTTTTCAGGATTAGCATTCTGCCAAAATACAAATACTGAAATCTACTTATTTGATCTTGTACCAAAAAACGCCTCTTTTGAAGTAAAAAACGGGCAAAACATATCAAATAACGCGGGTTATGACAATCAGCCTTCTTTCTATGATAATGAAGCAATTCTTTTTTCGCGTATGCGAAATGAACAAACCGATGTTGCTAAATATGACATGAAAACAAAGGAAATCTCCTGGCTTACCGAAACTCCAGAAGGTGGAGAATATTCCCCGCAGCATATTCCAGATTCTGAAGATTTTGCGGCTGTGAGATTAGATACTTCCGGGTTACAAAGACTTTACAGATATGAAACAAAAACCAGCAAAAACACCACAATAAATGACCTGAAAATAGGATATTTCGCATTCTATAATAATTCAAAATTCATAAGTGCAGTGCTCTCAGGGAGCAACTTAGACCTTTATTTATCTGATATTTCATCGAAAAAAGATTCGCTCATCGTTACAAACATTGGCAGATCGCTGCATAAAGTGCCAAATACAAATTCTATGAGCTACACGGTCATAAATGAAGACCAAAATATGGATCTTTATTTGCTTGATATGGGCGGCGAATTAGAGAGTTATTTTGTTTGTCAGTTGCCTATAGGCATTCAGGATTATGTGTGGCTGAATGATAGTCAGATACTTTTGGGTAGTCGTGACCATCTGTATATTTATGATACTCTGGGAGTCACAGAATGGAAAGAAATGGCAGATCTTTCGGAATACCATCTTAAAAATATAACCCGGCTTGCCGTTAGTTCAGATGGCAATCATCTTGCTGTCGTGGCAGAACCAATAGCTACTAATGGCAACTAAAAAATCCCTGATCACGGTTGTTGTTGTTCTTGCTCAATTTCTGGGTACCTCGCTGTGGTTTGTGGGAAATATTAGTATTCCGCAGATTCCCTTACCCAGACTTGCTGATACCACCGCAATTGGTGCTGCACTTTCTGCGGTGCAATTAGGTTTTATTGGCGGAACTTTGGTTTTTGCCTTTCTCGCGCTGGCAGACCGCTTCTCCCCTTCTAAAGTCTTTTTTGTGAGCGCAATTTGTGGAGCACTTGCAAATGTGGCCTTACTTCTTCCGGAAATTAATATTACTACGATTCTAATTTCCAGATTTATTACGGGATTTTTTCTGGCCGGAATTTATCCTGTGGGAATGAAAATAGCTTCAGATTATTATGAAAAAGGACTTGGTAAAGTTCTGGGATATCTTGTGGGTGCGCTCGTTTTGGGAACAGCCCTTCCACATTTTATAAATAGTTTAGGATTGGCATTAAATTACCGATTTCTGACCCTTACAACCAGTTTTTTAGCTATTTTAGGCGGATTTTTAATCTTAATTTTAGTTCCAGACGGGCCTTTTAGACACAAACAGCAAAAGATAAAATTAAAAGCAATACCAGAATTGTTTAAAGTTTCCGGCTTCAGAAAAGCCTCTTTTGGGTATTTTGGTCACATGTGGGAATTGTACGCTTTTTGGGGTTTTTTACCCGTTTTTCTATCACTTTATGCCGATTTTTCTAATATTGAATTAAATATTCCGCTTTGGTCTTTTTTAATAATTGCAATCGGTTCAATTTCATGCGCGCTGGGCGGTCATATTAGTTTTTATAAAGGCAGTAAATCGGTTGCTTTGTTGAGTTTGGTAATTTCAGGGTTGTTATGTTTTTGCTCTCCTTTTTTGCTTTATTTGCCTAAAGTCATATTCTTAAGTTCACTTATAATTTG
>JBALXG010000438.1:0-3000 GCA_036961055.1 Leeuwenhoekiella sp.
GCTGCTTAGAAAAAGGCCTTCAATATAATTGCGCCTGTAAAAATTTATGGTAAGATCTACCACTTCCTGAATTTTAAAAGCGGCGCGTTTTATATCATTACTCTTTCTACTTACACAATACGCACAATCATAAATACAGTGATTTGTAAGTAATATTTTTAAAAGTGAAATACAGCGCCCATCTTCAGAATAACTATGGCAAATTCCCATCCCGGAACTGTCACCTAAACCTTTATTTTTATTTTTTCTGTTACTGCCACTACTTGAACAGGAGACATCATATTTTGCAGCGTCTGCAAGAATATTTAATTTTTCGCGAATACGTTCTAAGTTCATTTGAGACTAGGAATTTTTACAAATTTAAAGAAATATTCCTATAATACGGATAATTTCCATACAATAAATGGGATTATTTCCAAAATTTATTATATTTACCCTATGGGAATTAACGATATAACGGCAGATATACGTCGCTTTAAGCAAATACGGGAAGAGCAAAATCTTACTCAAACCGAATTTGCAGAAGCTTTAGGAATAAAAAATTCTACTGCAGATATAGAAAGGGGCAGAACTAAACTTTCTGGCCAGATCGTGACAGAATTATTGCGCCTGTATAATGTGAATCCACTGTGGTTATTCGGTTTTAGCAATCAAAAGTTACTCAATGCGGGAAAAGGCGATGTTAGTCCTAAAGTTGTAACCGTAGATGCTTCTGACAATGAGAACCTTGTTTTAGTAAATCAAAAAGCTGCTGCAGGCTATCCTCATAACGTTCAGGATCTTGACTGGTACCAGCAATTACCGGCGTTTGATTTACCATTACCACAGTATCGCAATGCTACATACAGAGGTTTCCAGATAGAAGGAGATAGCATGCTTCCTAATTTTTATCCTGATGACTGGGTTTTAGGCAAAGCTATTTCTAATATGGATGAAGCAAGCAACAATAAGGTTTATGTTGTTGTTTTACCTGATGCTGTTGTTGTAAAAAAATTGCAAAAACTGCCTAATCCTTCTAAGATTCTTTTGATTTCCTTAAATCAGGAATATCTTCCTTTTGAAGTAAATGTTAGTGATATTCAGGAAATATGGCAGGTAAATAGTAAATTAACTTTTCATCTTGATACTCCATCAGAAAGCGGGCTTCTTCGCGAACTACAACAATCTATGGAAGAATTAAAAAGCCAGGTGCGCGGTTTAAAATAAAAAAAATCCACCTTACATAAGTAAGATGGATTCTTTAGATTTAGATTATAGACAATTATCTAATTATCGTCTGTTTCGTCTGTCTTTATTTTAGTATTACCGTCATCGTCAGTTTTTATCTTAACTGTCTTATCATCGGTTTCCATTTTAATTTTATCACCACCATCTTTTACTTTCATTGTGGCGCCATCATCTTTCATTTCATCCATAACTTTTTCTTTTTCAGTCTGCTCTCTGCAAGACGTTAAAGAAAGTGTCATTGTACAAACTAGTAATGCTACTGGAATAAGTCTTCTCATAATTTTTGTTTTAAATTATATCATTTTGTGTAAATAGATCTGCCTTATTTGGAAGTGTTTACACGATTAATTTCTCTTTTTAAGGTAATGTTTACTTATTGTCTATTTTATCAATTTCATTATCAATCTTGTCGTTAACTTTATCATCAACTTTTTGACCTGCTCTTTCTAAAATACCGGTATCTTCACCAGAATCTACCTTTACTTCTCGCACAACAACAGTTTCTTTGTCTGCCTTTTCCCTACACGAAGTAAATCCTACAGACATTGCTGCCACTGTAAATAATAAAATTGCTTTTTTCATAATTAAATAATGATTTGGTTAGCAGCAAATGTAATAGCATTAACAATATGACTTGCTATAAGATTCGTAAAATATTCCTAATATTTGCAAATTTTCCGTTAATTTTCATTCAGAACAGAAGAATTTTTGAACTTCTGTCATTAGGTTTACACGTATGAGCTTTAAAGAACTTTTTAATTTTCTCGAAAAATTACAGAAAAACAACAACAAGGAGTGGATGGATGAAAATCGCAAACTGTATTTTGAAGTACGCGATTTTTACATTGACTGGTTAAATAAAATGAATGCTAAGCTTGCCCAGATAGATCCTGATTATACTTATACGCCGGGAAAAAAAGGTATAAACCGAATAAATAACAATTTGCTTTTTCACCCAAACCGACCAATTTACAAAGATCATTTTGGCGCAGGTCTTGATCAACTCACTAAACAAGGAGATTTTTATATACAAATAGGTATTAATGAAAGTTTGATTGCCGGCGGTTACTATAAAGCGCAATCTTGAATTGTAAAAAGTATACGCCAGGCTATTGATTATAATGGCGAGGAGTTTGTTGAAATTTTAAATAAACCAAGCTTCAGAAAACCGTTTGGCAAACTTATAGATAGTGGCGACAGTCTTAAAACTTCCCCTAAAGGTTTCCCTCAAGATCATAGATTTATTGATTTACTGCAAAAGAAAACTTTTGTTGTAGAATGTGATCTTTCTAAAAATGACATTCTAAGTCCAGATTTTGATGATAAAGTGATCGCTATTTATAAAGAAATGTTGCCTTTTCGCCGTTATCTTAATCAGGCGGTAACTGTGTGATTTTTGAGATAATCCATAATAATTATGGTAGCGCCGGTGTTACTTTGCACATAGTGGCCTGCGATCATTCCTGTTTTTTCACGGAAAGTTTTATTACTGAAAAATTTGACTAAAAGTTCATTTGTTTCAGCCGAAGAACTCACAGTGTATAATCCGGCTAGTTTCTGAAGCTGTATGGCCTCAGGAAATTTACTAATAGAAGTCCCGGTAATTATGGGAATACCAAAAGTTGCCGGCTCCAGAATATTATGCAAACCTGTATTTCCAGCCGCACCGCCCACGTAAGCGACATCTGCATATTGATAAACCCTGCCTAAAAAACCTACCGTATCGAGTATAAAAACGCCATAATTTGCCAAATTTTCGCCCTCTTTTTCAGA
>JBALXG010000439.1:0-2996 GCA_036961055.1 Leeuwenhoekiella sp.
TGAACTCAAATTACCATATCGTATTTTACGTCTTTGTGGCGGGGATCTGGGTTTCACTTCTACCCTAACTTACGATTTTGAAGTATTCTCAACCGCACAGGATCGCTGGCTTGAGATAAGTTCTGTTTCAAACTTTAAAACCTTTCAGGCAAATCGCTTAAAACTGCGTTTCAAAGACAAAGATGGCAATAAGCAACTGGCGCATACTTTAAATGGAAGCTCACTTGCCTTACCTCGCGTTCTCACTGGTATTCTGGAGAATTATCAAACTCCTAACGGAATAAATATTCCTGAAGTGCTCATCCCGTATTGCGGATTTGATAAAATTTAGAAAGCGTATTTACGTTTTATAGGTAATTGAAAGATAGATTTTAAGAAATACAGGCTTGCATTCAACTCCTGTAACTTTACTATATTTACTAAAACTCAGAAATTGCTACGTTTCCTCTTTTTTAGCGGATGTTTCTTTTCATTTCTTTTGGCCACTGGTCAAAATGATCAATTGGCACGCAATTATTTTGAGCAAGGTCAATATGAAAAAGCGGCTGTGACTTATGGAGCGTTACTCAAAAAACAACCTTCTAATAGTAATTACATTTTGAGTCTGGTAGAGACCTATCAACAGCTTGAAGATTATAAAAAAGCCGACTCTTTACTGCAAAAATCGCTTAATTTAAGGCAAAATTCGCCTCAGCTGGAAATAGAATTGGGTTATAATTATCAACTTCAGGGAAAGCAAAATCTTGCCGAAGAACATTACACAAAAGCAATAAACAGCATTAATACAAATCCTGGTTATGCTTATACAGTAGGTCGCGCTTTTGAAAAATATAGTCTTCTCGATCAAGCCATTACCACGTATACCACAGCAATGAAACTTAGTGATAAATTTGTATTTGACCTGCAACTCGCGCGTATTTATGGAGAGCAGGGAAATATAGAATTAATGCTTGATACCTACATTTCGCTTATTAGAAAAGATGAAAAATATAGCGCAATTGCACAACGTACTTTTTCAGAATTTATAACTGAAAACCCCGAAAATAAAGCAAATATCGCCTTTAAAAAAATCGTCCTTAAAAGGCTTCAGCAAGATCCAGATTTGCTTTATAACCAGTTACTGAGTTGGTTATTTATTCAGCAAAAAGAATATAAAAAAGCATTTATACAGGAGAAAGCTATTTATAAAAGAAGTGATAAAAACATGCAGGGACTTATAAATCTTGCAGGAATCACCTTAGAAAATAATGATAATGAAATTTCTGAAGAGATCTTAACTTTTATTGTAGAGTCCACTTTTAATCAGGATATAAAGCTTTCTGCAGAGCAAAAATTACTGGAGTTAAAGGTGAAGATTTCTTCAAATACAGATTATGCTTCTATAAAAAAGCGATATGAAGATTTGCTGCAGTTATATGGCAAAACGCCACAAACCTTATCCCTGCAAATCGCATTTGCCCATTTTTTGGCTTTTAAGTATAATCAGCAGGATGAAGCAATTTCATATTTACAGCAAGCCCTTAAATTGCCTATTTCAAAATATCAGGAAGCCCGCGCAAAAATGGAGCTTGCAGATATTTTCGTTTTAAATGAAAAATTTAATTCGGCATTAATTTATTACACCCAGATTCAAAAAAAAGTTGAAAATGATATTATCGCCCAGGAAGCCCATTTTAAGGTAGCAAAAACAAGCTACTATAAGGGTGATTTTGAGTGGGCGCAGGCACAATTAAAAGTGCTTAAATCTTCCACTACCCAACTTATAGCAAATGACGCGCAGCAACTTTATTTGCTTATAGCAGATAATTCGCTGGAAGATTCAACTCAAACTGCATTAAAACTGTTTGCCAGAGCAGATTTACTTGCTTTTCAAAATAAAACTGAACAAGCTATTGCTGTTTATGAAGAAATTTTAGAAAATCACAAAGGAGAGTCTATAGAAGATGAGGCGTTTCTGGCACAGGGAAAATTGTATTCGGCTCAAAAAAATTATGAAAAAGCCGAAGCCAATTACCTCAAAATTCTTGAGTTTTACGGCGATGATATTCTTGCAGATGACGCTTGCTATTTACTCGCTCAACTTTACGCAGGGCCATTGCAGAAGCCAGAAAAAGCTAAAGAATATTATGAGCAAATCATTTTTAATTTCGCAGACAGTATTTATTACGTAGAAGCGCAGAAAAAATTCAGAATGTTGCGCGGCGATGTGCTTAATTAATTTTACCCTTACACAAACAAAAAACTATCATGATTATATATAATTTAACTGTAAACGTTGATGAAAGCGTTCACAAAGACTGGCTTTACTGGATGCGCAATGAGCATATTCCTGATGTTCTGGCAACCGGTAAATTTTTTAAAGCTTTAATGACAAAAGTTTTAGTTGAAGAAGAAAAAGGCGGTATCACCTATTCTATTCAATACACTGCAAAAAGTAAAGATTCGCTAGATCGTTATTATAAAGAAGACGCGCCCAGATTAAAAGCCGAAACCGAAAAATTTGCAGGTAAATTAGTGATGTTTAGAACAGAACTTGAGATCATCACAGAACAGTTAGAAGACAAACGCTAATTATGAAAGGGAAGTTTGTCAAGCATAAAAAGAAATTTGAGTCGCAGCAACCGGCAGATCAGGTAAGAGCCAAAAAACATTTGGGTCAGCATTTTCTGAAGGATGAAAGCTTTGCTCAAAAAATTGGCGAAACCCTTACCCTCGATGGTTATAAAAACATTCTGGAAATAGGTCCGGGAACGGGCGTTCTTACCAAATATATTTTGCATAAAGGTTTTGATGTGGTTGCGATGGAACTTGATAGCGAGTCTGTCATTTACCTGAATCATACTTTCCCGCTTGAGCATGCAGAAATTATGAAAGACGCGAGTCTGCGCGTTATAGAAGCAGATTTTTTAAAGTATGATCTTAATGAGATTTTTGGTGAAAGTCCTTTTGCAATCACCGGCAACTTCCCCTATAATATTTCGACGCAAATACTTTTT
>JBALXG010000043.1:0-11255 GCA_036961055.1 Leeuwenhoekiella sp.
ACCGCCACCGGCAATCAGGGCGCACACCTTATCTCCTACTCTTCTGGTTTCAACATCACTTCCTATTTTAATTATTTCGCCTGAAACTTCAAGCCCCGGAATCGTCGCACCGGGAATTCCTTTTCCGTACGCATCCGGATTTTTACGAGTTAGGATATCGCTTCTGTTAACTCCCGCCGCTCGCACTCTTATGAGAACTTCATTTGCTGCCGGTTCTTTACTTTTAACCTCAGCAATCTGTAAAACTTCCGGACCACCGGCTTTGGTTATTTTTATTGCTTTCATAGCTATCTATAATATTTTGGATAAAATGAAATCTCATTTCATATATTTGAATGGCTTTAAAATTAGTTACCAAATTTTAGACAAAATCATCTATTACCAATTAATTAACTGACATCAACTTAAAATAAAAAATGAAAAACCTTAAAAAAATCAGCACAGTTGTAATAATGCTTACTTTTTTTGCTTCTACTATTTCTGCGAAAGCTCAAACAGAAAGCCGACAATTCTATCAACTTAAAACCTATTTATTTTCTTCAGATGAGCAAGTTGCGCAAACTGATGCATTTCTTAAAGACGCCTATTTACCCGCGTTAAAACGGTTGGGAATTAATAATGTGGGCGTTTTTAAATTAAAAGAAGTAACAGATAGTGTTCAGAAAATTTTTGTTTTGATTCCGTTTTCATCGCTTGAAGATTTTGCTGCACTTGATGGGAAACTTACTAGTGATGCTAAGTTTCAAAAAGATGGAAAAGATTACATCACGACCAGTTATGATAAACAACCTTACATACGCATACAATCAATTTTGCTTAAAGCTTTTGAAGATATGCCTATGCTAAAACCATCTGCCCTTACCGGAAACAGAAAAGATCGCGTTTATGAGTTAAGAAGCTACCAGTCGCCTACTGTAGCTTATCATAAGAATAAAGTAAAAATGTTTAATCAGGGTGGCGAAGTCGCACTTTTTAAGAAACTAAAATTTAATGCAGTTTTTTATAGCGAAGTTTTGTCTGGACCAGATATGCCTAATCTTATGTACATGACCACTTTTGAAAATCAGGAAAGTCGTGATGCGCACTGGAAATCATTTGGAGATGCGCCAGAATGGAAGAAGCTTTCTGCATTGCCAGAATATCAAAATAACGTTTCACGCAATGAGCAAACCTTTTTATACCCTACAGAATATTCTGATTATTAGGCCAAAAATCTCGATTTTAACTGCTTTTTAGCCGATTTTTTAGTTTATTGAAAAAGTTATTTTTATGCAAAATGGTTCTATGCAAAAGTTCATTGAAGGTTTACCTAAAGCTGAACTTCACTTACACATTGAAGGTACATTTGAACCTGAATTGATGTTTAAAATAGCAGAGCGAAATACGAAAAAAATAGATTATGCTTCTGTTGAAGATCTTAAAAAGGCATACAAATTTAATAATCTACAGGAGTTTCTTGACATTTATTATGCTGGTGCAAATGTGCTAATTGAAGAACAGGATTTTTATGACCTTACCTGGGCTTATCTTAATAAAGTACATGAGCAAAATGTAATACATGTTGAGATATTTTTTGATCCACAAACGCATACAGACCGCGGTATTCAGTTTGAAACTGTAATTAAAGGAATCTACAGAGCACTTGAAGATGGAGAGAAAAAATTAGGAATAAGTTTTAAACTTATCATGTCATTTTTAAGACATCTTGATGAAGAGTCTGCTTTTAAAACTTTAGAGCATGCCATGTCTTATAAAAACTGGATTGCCGGTGTAGGTCTTGATTCATCTGAAGTAGGCAACCCACCTTCAAAATTTGAACGCGTTTTTGCTAAAGCCGTTGAGGAAGGTTTTCTACCAGTAGCTCATGCAGGGGAAGAAGGTCCTTCTGATTATATATGGGAAGCGCTGGACTTGCTCAAAGTCGTGCGCATTGATCATGGTAATCGTGCCATTGATGATAACGAACTATTAGCCCGACTTTCTTCTACTCAAATGCCGCTCACGCTTTGTCCGCTTTCAAATCTGGAGTTAAAGGTTATAAAAAAACTGGAAGATCACCCATTGGTAAGACTGATGGATAAAAATATTCTGGTAACCATACATTCAGATGATCCTGCTTATTTTGGCGGTTATATGAATGAAAATTATCTCGCCATGGTAGAGGCGCTTCAGCTTTCAAAAGATCAAATCAAGCAACTCGCTATAAATGCATTTCGCGCAAGCTGGTTAACACCTATTGAAAGAGACAAAAAAATTCTTTTGGTACAACAGTATGCCGCCAATAATTAAATATTTAGTGAGATTTTAGCCTAAAATAAGGAGGTTTTTAATCATCTACGCATGATTTAGTTTCACCTTAATTTCCCTCAATAACAAAATAATTTTCTTAAAAACCTCGCGGCAAACCGCGAGGTTTTTAATTTTATCAAAGAATTAAGACAAAATTTTTTATCAGGATTTCTCTTTGATATAATTTTGTAGACTGATTAGTCTATCTACAAAAAAATTAAAAATTATGAAATACAATTTATTAGGAAATACTGGACTGCTAGTTTCAGAATTATGCTTTGGTACAATGACATTTGGTGCTAAAGGAAGATTTAAGGAAATAGGTGGTGTAGAACAAAAACAAGCCGATAATCTTTTAAAAAATGTTGTTGATGCAGGTGTAAATTTTATTGACACGGCAAATGTATATTCAGAAGGTTTATCTGAAGAAATCACAGGAAAAGCAATACGTAACTCAGGCGTTTCCAGAGAATCATTGATTCTTGCAACAAAAGCAAGAGGCTCAATGGGTGAAGGTCCTAACGAGAAAGGCCTTAGCCGAAAACATATTATAGATCAGGTTGATGCGAGCCTTAAACGACTTAATACAGATTATATAGATCTTTATCAGATTCATTCACACGACCCATTAACGCCTATAAGCGAGACTTTAAGAGCTCTTGATGATCTTGTGCGTAGTGGAAAAGTGCGTTATATAGGAGCAAGTAATGTCGCAGCGTGGCAACTTATGAAGGCGCTGGATTATTCACATTATAATAACCTTGAGAAATTTATTTCGCTTCAGGCATATTATACAATCGCGGGAAGAGATCTTGAGCGTGAAGTTGTTCCTTTGTTAAAAGATCAAAAGGTTGGTCTTATGGTCTGGAGCCCATTAGCAGGTGGTTTACTTAGCGGAAAATATGACCGAGAAGACACAAAATCTGGCGGAAGAAGGGATAATTTTGATTTCCCACCGGTAAATAAAGACAAAGCTTTTGACATTGTAGATGCGTTAAAACCAATGGCTGAAAGTAAAAATGCTTCGGTTGCGCAGCTTTCTATTGCCTGGTTATTACATCAATCTGTAGTTTCTTCGGTAATTATAGGAGCAAAAAATGAAGATCAATTAACAGACAATCTAAAGTCAACTGAAATTAAGTTTACCGAAGATGAACTGAAAAAGTTAGACGAAATAAGTAAATTAGCCCCCGAATATCCTGGATGGATGCTTGATTTTACAAAAAATGATCGTCAGCTTTAATATTTACAGACTATAAACGTTATTTTAAACAGCCATTTATTACAGATGGCTGTTTCTGTTTTTTAAACATTCTGAATAATTAAAAGTAGCCGGGAACCCCAATTTTAATGATAGATAAAAAAACAAAAATATTAAATAGTGCCATTGAGCTTTTCGTGAGAAATGGATTTGACCGTGTTTCTACTGCAGAAATTTCGCGTAATGCCTCGGTTGCGACTGGTACAATGTTCTATCATTTTAAGACCAAAGAAGATATTATCATTACAGCGTATAAAAGAATTAAGAAGAGCATAATTGAACAGACAGCGATAAAGGAAAATCTTGTAATTTCTCCTCGTGAAGAGTTAAAATCGCTCTGGAAGAATTTAATACACTGGGGACTCGAGCATAAAGCTGAAGTACAATACCTTTTACAATTTAAAAATTCACCCTATTACTGCGATAATCTAATGGCCGAAGATGATACCTGGAAGGCAAGAAAATCCTGGTGGGAAGAAGGTATAAAACAGAAAAAATTTAAACAGGTGCCTTTAGATTTTTTACTGAGCACATTTAATACACTGCTTTTTGGAACCATTGAATATCTTATGCGCGACAATAAAAACAGTTCAGAATACATTGACTTTTCTTTTGAAATGTGTTGGGATAGCATAAAACTAGATAGCTAAAAATTAGAATTCTGCTTACAAAATATTTGAAATAATGATCATCACCATTTTAGTCGTTAGTCTATTATTAATATTTACAATTATCTTTTTTAAACAGCAAAAATTTGGAAGAAAACCAAGTGGAGAGCGTTTAGCCATATTAAAAAAATCACCCCATTACAGTGATGGATCGTTTAATAATATAAGTAATACTCCTGCATTGAGTGAAGGCGTCAGCTATTTTACCGCTTTAAAGGAATTTCTTTTTAAGAAAAATCCCAGGCGCAAACCCAGCCAGCCATTACCTAATATAAAAACAGATCTTCTCAATCTGGATTTAAATGAGAATGTGCTAATTTGGTTTGGTCATTCTTCCTACTATATGCAGCTTGACGGAAAAACAATTCTCGTCGATCCTGTTTTTAGTGGTGCCGCATCCCCAATATCTTTTACCACTAAAGCATTTGAAGGTTCAGATATTTACACGCCTGCAGATTTTCCTATGATTGATTATTTATTTGTAACTCACGATCATTGGGATCATATGGATTTTGACACACTTTCTGAATTAAGGCCAAAAATAAGAAAAGTAATTTGTGGCTTAGGAACGGGCGCACATCTTACGTACTGGGGTTATCCTCAGGATTTAATTGAAGAGCTGGACTGGAATGAGGATCTTAATCTGGATCCTGAATTTAGCGTTCATTCTATACCGGGAAGGCATTTTTCTGGAAGAAGTTTTAAACGTAATGAAACTTTATGGTCTGCCTTTATTTTTAAAACGCCATCTTCAAAAATATTTATTGGTGGTGATAGCGGTTATGATACACACTTTAAAGAAGCGGGAGATAAATATGGTCCTTTTGATTTGGCGATTTTAGAAAACGGTCAGTATGACAAGAACTGGAAATACATTCATATGCAACCAGACGAAGTGCTAAAAGCCGCAGAAGATTTAAAAGCCAAAACCTTATTACCAGTACATTCGGCAAAATTTGCATTAGCTAATCACGCCTGGGACACTCCTCTTAAAACAATAACAAGTCTTCACTCTGGTAGTTCACCATTTTCTATAATTACTCCTAAAATAGGTGAAAAAGTAGCTTTAAATGATGAAAATCAGGTTTTTGATGAATGGTGGCTTGGTGTAGATTAAAAATTTCAGACCAAATAAAATATTTTGCATAAACCGAAAAATCCCGCTAAAAGCGGGATTTTTAAGTGTTTTAAGCCGTTTTTTAAACATGTAATGCGCGATCTTCTGTAGCGGCAAGTGCAGCTTCTTTTACTGCTTCTGCATACGTAGGATGCGCATGTGACATACGCGCTATATCTTCTGCGCTTGCGCGAAATTCCATTGCGGTAACGCCTTCTGCGATAAGGTCTGCTACTCTTGCTCCCACCATATGAACTCCCAGAACTTCATCTGTTTTTTCATCTGCAAGTATTTTTACAAATCCGTCTGTATCACCACTTGCACGCGATCTTCCTAAAGCACGCATAGGAAATTGACCTGATTTATAAGCAATGCCTTCTTCTTTTAGAGCTTCTTCGGTTTTACCTACAGAGGCAACTTCCGGCCAGGTGTAAACAACTCCTGGAATAAGATTATAGTCAATATGAGGTTTTTGACCTGCGATAGTTTCTGCTACAAAAACGCCTTCTTCTTCAGCTTTATGAGCGAGCATAGCACCACGCACCACATCACCTATTGCATAAATATTTGAAACTTTAGTTTGAAGATGATCATTTACCTGCACAACTCCCCTTTTATCAGTTTCAACACCTACAGCTTCTAGGTTAAGACCGTCTGTAAAAGGTTTGCGACCTACAGAAACAAGAACATAATCGCCTTTAAATTCTACTTCATTGCCTTTTTTATCTTTCGCTTTTACAACAACTTCATCACCATTACGCTCAACAGCATTAACCTGGTGGGAAACATTGATTTTCATCTTTTGTTTCTTAAGCACTTTTGTAAGCTCTTTGCTTTGTGCAGAATCCATTGTAGGAATAATTCTATCCAGATATTCAACAACAGTCACTTCTGCACCTAATCTGTTATAAACCTGTCCTAATTCTAGTCCTATAACACCGCCACCTATTACAATTAAATGTTTTGGGACTTCAGTTAGTTTTAAAGCTTCGGTTGATGTGATGATACGTTCTTTATCAATATCAATAAATGGTAGACTAGCCGGTTTACTTCCGGTTGCAATTATAATATTTTTAGCCTCTATAGTTACATTATCACCTTTTGTAAGTGCAATATCTATATGTGTAGCATCTTTAAAACTTCCTAATCCCTCATAAGTATCAATTTTGTTTTTACTCATTAAAAACTCTATCCCCTTTGTAGTCTGCTCAACCACACTTGCCTTGCGGGACATCATTTTCTCAAGATTAAGTTTTATCTCACCGGGTATATCAATACCATGTTCTTCAAAATGATTTAATGCATCTTCATAATGGTGAGAAGAATCAAGAAGTGCTTTTGAAGGGATACAACCTACATTGAGGCATGTACCTCCTAAAGTTGAATATTTTTCTATAATTGCCGTTTTTAATCCTAGCTGTGCACATCTTATTGCGGCTACGTATCCTCCGGGACCAGAACCAATGACTGCTACGTCGTATGAACTCATATTTATATCTTAACTATTTAAGATATCAAAGTTACAATTCTCACAGGCAATGTACAATTGTATGGCTGTAAGCTTTTTTAACTTCTGGTAATCTGAAAAATTTTTAATTGAAGGTATATTCTTACCATTTGTAAAAATAAAAAAAGCCTTCTGGTATGAAGGCTTTCCCGATCGGGGGTGAAGGCACGATTATTAATCTTACAGCTTATAAAAAGCTTTATTACTTACGATAAGCAAATATAATAACTAAAAGTGAGGATTCAATTTAGTAATAGCTATCACTTTAATATCGTTTAAATGATGTTTTTAATCGTTAAAATACACAGTTCTTTTGAAATTGGATATTATTGTTTTTGCGTATTATTGTAACCATTGAATTTAAACTTTATGGAAATCCCTTCTCACCCCGAAAAAGAACCAATAATTGAAAATAAGGAACTCAACATTTGGGAAGCTTTAATTCCGGTTATTGCCCTTGTAGGCATGCTTTTTTATAATGTATTTGTAGCCTTTGGTGACGATGCTTTAAGCGGAAGCAATCAATTCATTCTTTTACTTGGCGGTGCAGTTGCCGCGATAGTGGGCATATTTAATAAAATAAGCTTTGATCGTATGTTAGAAGAGGTTTCTGAAAACATAAAATCAACAGCAGGAGCTATACTTATTCTATTAATGGTAGGTGCACTTGCAGGAACCTGGCTTATTAGCGGAATAATCCCTACCATGATTTATTACGGACTACAAATCCTGAACCCAACCATATTTCTCGCGTCTTGCGTTGTTATTTGTGCTATCATTTCTGTAGCCACAGGAAGTAGCTGGACAACTTCTGCTACTGTGGGTATTGCGTTGATAGGCATTGCTGATGCGTTAGGAATACCATTAGGCATGACTGCAGGTGCCGTGTTATCTGGCGCTTATTTTGGCGATAAAATCTCGCCGCTTAGTGATACTACAAATCTTGCGCCTGCGATGGCGGGGACAGATTTGTTTACCCACATACGTTATATGATGTACACCACCGTGCCTACAATCACGATAACACTTATTGTTTTTATCATAATAGGTTTTAATCTGGAGACTACAGGCACGGCAGACACGCATGTGATTTTAGCTGCAGTAGATGATGCTATCAACATAAACCCTTGGTTATTTGTGGTTCCTGTGCTTGTAATTGTGCTTATTATAAAGAAAACCCCACCTCTTATCGCGCTGCTATTTGGCACACTGCTAGGTGCTGCGGCTGCACTAATCTTTCAGCCGGAAATTGTCGCGAGACTCGGAGGAGGAGACACCTTAAACTTTCTTTCTGGTTATAAAGGCGTAATGAATGCCATTACTGTAGACACATCTATACCTACAGACAATGCCGCTTTAAAAGATTTATTTTCGTCTGGAGGCATGTCTGGTATGTTAGGCACTATATGGTTAATAATTTGCGCCATGGTTTTTGGTGGAATTATGGATGCTATAGGTGCGCTTGCGGCTATAAGTACTGCTTTATTAAAACTTTTTCATACAACCTTTGGCCTTTTTGCAAGTACTGTTGCCAGCTGTCTGGCACTTAACGTAACTGCCAGCGATCAATATCTTGCAATTGTCGTTCCCGGTAAAATGTATGCTAAAGCATATCGCGACAAAGGTCTTGCTCCTGAAAATTTAAGCAGGACTTTAGAAGATTCAGGAACCGTAACATCTGTGCTTGTGCCCTGGAATACCTGTGGTGCTTATCAAAGCGGTGTTCTGGGAGTTCACGTTTCAGAATATTTTGTTTATGCCATCTTTAATTGGCTAAGTCCCTTCATGACGTTATTATTTGCCGCTTTTAGCATTAAAATCAGACAACTTAAAGCCAAGCCGGCAGAAGCAAAAATTTAAATATTATTATTTTTTCATTTTTAACTTCATTATTAGTCTGCTAATAGGTGAGAATGTTCATTGTTAAAAGCGCAACTTTAAACGCTTAGAAATATCACATTATCAGCTCAGGCAGGCATCTGATAATTCAATAGAAAAAGCCTATTACCTCATAGCTTTATAGCATTTCCTTTCTATTATTGTATGCCTGAACATAGGTAATTTCGCCACAATTAAAATTTTTAAATTGACACATATGACATTAGTTGGAAAAAAATTTCCAGATTTAAATGTAGACGCCATGAATGAAATGGGAGATACTTTTAAAATTAATATTTTAGAGGAAGCAAAAAGCAAAAACAAAAAGGTGTTGCTTTTTTGGTATCCTAAAGATTTTACTTTTGTTTGCCCAACAGAACTTCATGCTTTTCAGGCAGCTCTTGATGAATTTGAAAAGAGAAATACAATTGTAATAGGAGCCTCATGTGATACTCCTGAAGTACATTTTGCATGGTTAAACACTCCAAAAGACAATGGTGGTATAGAGGGTGTAACGTACCCTATACTTGCAGATACAAACCGTAATCTTGCAAATCGTTTAGGAATTCTTGATGTTACAAATGAACATTATGATGAAGACACCGGAAGCTACGTTGTAGAGGGAGACAATGTAACATATCGCGCTACTTACCTAATTGATGAAGAAGGACAGGTTTTTCACGAAGGTATAAATCACATGCCATTAGGAAGAAACGTAAAAGAATTTATGAGATTAATAGATGCTTACACTCACGTACAGGAGAAAGGAGAAGTTTGTCCTGCAAACTGGGAAGAAGGTAAAGATGGTATGAATGCAGATCGTGAAGGTGTTGCTTCTTACTTAGCGTCTAACTAAAAACAAATTAATGTTAAAAGAATTAGATCAAGACAATCTTAAAGAACTCGTTGCAGATAATGATATTGTAGTAGTACAATACATGGCGGGCTGGTGCGGAAACTGTCGTTTGATGAAGCCGAAATTTAAAAAACTTTCAGGCGAGCATGAAAACGCTGTTTTTCTTCTTGTTGATGCAGAAAAATATCCCGAATCACGCAAGCTGGCGAAAGTTGATAACCTGCCAACTTTTGCAACTTTTAAAGGAGGAAATTTTGTAAATCAGGTACAGACAAACAAGTTTGAAAACCTTAAAGAATTAGTAGATGAAGTTACCAGTAATTAGACATTTACAACAAAACAACAGTGAAGAAAGTTTGCAACATACTATAAATGTTCTTGAATCTTTTACAGAACACAGATCTGTAGGAGATACAGAAATGGATGTTATAGGTGAGCTACTTACTAATATTTGCGGTGCTGTAGAAGTACATCAAATGATAAATGGTGGTATGCCTGAGCGAGAAGCAGCAAATAGCTTTGCACAAAAAGTTTTGGGTTCAATAGACCGCTAACAAGTCCTATAAATTTTAAAGTTAATCCTCCTCTTTACAGAGGGGGATTTTTTATATACATTAATTGCCCTTGTAAGTACAGAATAGTACATTTACTTAAATATTTTTAGAAATGGCTCAGATAACATTAGGTGGAAACCCCACACATACAATAGGAAATCTTCCGGCAACAGGAAGTAAAGCACCAGAATTCACATTAGCTATGAAAGATCTCAAAGACTCAACGCTTTCTGACTATAAAGGCAAGCGTGTAGTCATGAACATTTTCCCAAGTGTTGATACAGGCGTTTGTGCTGCGTCGATTAGAAAATTTAACAAAGAGGCAAGTGAACTTGAGAATACAGTAGTTTTATGTATCTCAAAAGATCTTCCCTTTGCGCAAACAAGATTTTGTGCTGCAGAAGGATTAGAGAATGTCATAAACCTGTCTGACTTTAGAAGTGGCGATTTTGGCAAAAAATATGGTCTTGAGATAGCAGAAGGTGCTTTTGCAGGATTATTATCGCGTGTCGTAATTGTGGTTGATGAAGATGGCCAGATTATTTACGAAGAACAAGTACCAGAAATAGGTCAGGAACCTAATTATGAAAGTGCCATCAAATCACTGCGCTAATGAGCAAAGGTTTTGATTTCTTTATTAAACGTATAATTGCTTTTAAATATGCTTTTAAGGGCGCATGGCTTTTAATAAGAAATGAACCCAGTGTGCAGGTACAGTTTTCTATTGCGTTAATAGTAACAATTGCAGGCTTTTATTTCAATATAACCAGAACCGAGTGGATTTTACAGCTTCTGGCTATAGGTCTTGTTATGGGCATAGAAGGTCTTAATACAGCAGTAGAAAAAATCGCAGACTTTATTCACCCTGAATTTCATGCAAAAATTGGAACTATAAAGGATGTAGCTGCCGGTGCGGTTACATTTGCTGCAATAATCGCAGCAATAATAGGTTTTATAGTCTACAGCCCATATATTTCTGAATGCTTTAGTTAAAAAGTAATGAAAAGCCTCATATTCCTTTAAGCACCTGTATTTTAATCACTTACTCTTTATCCTGTTACATCCTAGTATAGAGACAACTTTTCTATAGACATACCGTTTGATATTTGTATTTTTACCTACTAT